>JBFEYF010000021.1:0-17327 GCA_041562295.1 Sulfurimonadaceae bacterium | reverse complement strand
GCGGATAACAGCTTTATCGCCGACAGCCCCAAAGTGGTCAATATGCTTTTGGAGACCGATATCGAGGTCAAAAGCCTTTTGGCGACACATGACTATTATGAAAAGCATAGAGATCTTATCGAATCCAAAGCGATACCGACACTCTATGTGGCCGACAAAAAGGTGATCGAATCGATCATCGGACATACGATGCACCATAATGTGATGATGCACGGTATCCGCCCTTGTGAGCAGGCTTTGGATGCGTTGGATGACCAGATCATTATGCTTGACAGGATTGCGGCGACCGAAAATGTCGGTTCGATTGCCCGAAGTGCCGCAGCGCTGGGCGTCGGTTCGTATCTGCTGCCCCGAAAAGGTCCGCACCCTTACGGAAGGCGGGCGCTGAGAGTCTCGATGGGGCATGTCAGCCTTTTAAAAACCCATCTTTATGATGATATACTCCAAACGCTTCACTATCTCAAAGAGGCAGGCTATACGCTTTTTGCCGCAGAAGTGACCGAAGATGCCGTGCCTTTGGCTACGGTGAAGGTCCCCGAAAAATGGGTGATCGTCATGGGTAATGAGGGTTCGGGTTTGAGTGAGGATGTCGTCAATGCCTGTGACCATACGGTACAGATCGAGATGGCTTCGGGTATAAAAAGTTTCAATGTAGCGGTTGCGGCATCCATATTGATGTATCAGTTTAAAAACCGTATCTCTTAACAATCTTACCTCCTCCTGACACAGCGGTGTCTCAAAAACGACAGCACTCCCGCTGTCGGAACATCTTTTATAAACTACATAATTTCTTCATCGTTTTCTCCTAGTATCTAAAGAGCGTAGAGGGGGACATTATGAAAGCGGTATTTATTGATGACAGTCCGTTTGTCTTGGAAACCTTTAAACAGTTGGTCAAAGAGCTTTCAGTGCGGTATGCATTGGAGGCTGAGTTTTACAGTGACCCTATCAAAGTGCAAGCGATGATTGCAGAGCAAAAGCTTGAGTGCGATATCGCGTTTATTGATATCAACATGCCCTCAATTGACGGTTATACGTTAGCCCGGATGTTAAAAGATCATTCCAGGTATGCGGATATACCGGTTATAGCGGTGACATCCGAACATAAACAGAGTTCAAAAAAGAGGGGCCATGAAGCGGGTTTTGACGCATGGCTTATCAAATCTATATCCAGGGACTCCCTCTACGGTTCTATCGAGACGCTCATTAAAGCGGTCATGCAAAAATGAGCCGGGTTAACTTCACAGTTTCTTCATCCTCTTTTTTTATTCTATAGGTGTCTTAAAGGAGTGCTTATGTTCAGTCTCAACAGAATCAAAGAGGAGTTCGGTTCATTGAAGCTTCTACTTGTGGATGACGAAAAAGCGGCGAGGGAACCTATAAACCAGTTCCTGTCACTTTTTTTTAACAAAGTATACCAGGCAAAAGACGGTATGGAGGCTTTACAGGTCTATAAGGAAAATCCGGTAGATATCATCATCACCGATCTTCTGATGCCAAAGATGTGCGGTTTTGACCTGATCAATGCGGTCCGGGATATTAGACCCAAGCAAAAGATTATCATCATGTCGGCTCAGACAGACAAGGATACGATTGTCAAGGCCATAACCTACCGGGTCGACGGTTATATTCTCAAGCCGATCAACCAGACACAGATGTTTGAGTCGATAGAAAAGACAGTGGCCTCTTTTCTGATCGAACGTGAGAATGTAGAGTATCAGCAGAGGTTGGAAGCGAAGGTTAAGGAACAGGTCACCAAAATAGAAACCTATTCCCGGCAGATGATACGTCAGCTGGAACAGGACTCCCTGACCGGTCTGCCCAATAAAGAGAAGCTGCAGATCGATTGTGCACAGAGCCTTCCGCACTGGATGGTCCTGATCAATATCGATAACCTCAAATATATCAATATCGCTTACGGTATGCAAGAGGGTGACATTCTGCTTCGGCAGGTGGCCGATTTTTTAAGTGAGATCGCACACAATCATGTTTACCGGGTAAACGGCGATGAGTTTATCATCACCTCCATGCATGAAGATAAACATCTTATCGAAGCACTGGCCAAAGAGATACACCAAAAGGTCTACAGCAAACGCTTTGAACTGACTCAGGCCTCTGTGCGGATTACTTTTACGATGGGGATCGTACCGGTAAATGAGAGTGAAAACGTCCCCTATCATAAGGCACATCTGGCGGTGAGACAGCTGCGTACAAAACGTAAAAACAGTATGGGGTTTTACTCAGAAGACCTGCAGCTTCGACGTTATCACGAAACGATGAATGAGTGGGCGTACAAAACGAAGTTGGCTTTGGAACTGGATCTTCTGGTTCCCTATTTTCAGCCTATTGTCAATGCCAAGACCAACGAGATAGAAAAGTATGAGTGTCTGGCCAGAATCATCGACAGGGATGAGGTGATCACGCCTGCTGCATTTGTGGAGGCTTCGCGGATATCGGGGATGATCGTTGATGTGACTCAGCGTATTATCTACAAGGCGTTTAAGATCTTTAGTCAAAGCGACAAGGAGTTCTCTATCAATATCACCGATGATGATCTTAAAGAGGAGTACCTGATCGGTTTTCTCTCTAAACTGACCCGCAAGTACGGTATCTCTCCGGGGCAGGTCGTACTTGAAGTGCTGGAAAACATCAGTGAGTATGATGCCTCCCATGCGCTGGAACAGCTTGAAGCGTTGAAGTCACTGGGGTATCAAATCGCCATAGACGATTTCGGGGCCGAGAGCTCTAACTTTGCCAGACTGCAACACCTCAATATCAACTATATCAAGATCGACGGCAGCTTCATTAAGGATATCAACAGTGATGCAAACTCGCTCAACATCGTCAAGACAATTATCTTTTATGCCAAGCAAAGCGGTCTGAAGACGATTGCAGAGTATGTACATAACAAGGATGTGTATGAGACGCTGTTGCAACTGGGTGTAGATTATCTGCAGGGATATTACCTGTACAAGCCTTTAAAGGATGTGGTATGAATATCAAGGATCAGTTAAAAGAGGAAGCTGCAGAACTTTCTGTTTTATATGTTGAAGATGAGCCGGAAACACAAAAGAAAGTCTCACAGATATTTGCCCTCTTTTTTGGCAGTGTCACCTGTGCCGAGAACGGCGAAGATGCTTTGGAGAAGTATCAAAACGGAGCTTTTGATCTGGTCGTGACCGATCTGACGATGCCGAAGATGGACGGGGTTGATTTTATCAAAGCGATCAAAAGTATCGCCGAACATCAGCGTATTATTGTCATTACAGCACACAACAGCAATGAAAACCTTCTTAATACCATCGAACTTCAGGTGGACGGATTTTTACTGAAGCCGATAGGGATGGATAAGCTTTTAAACCTGCTATACAAAGTCACCCATGAGCTCTATATCGAGAAGCGTTCAGATGCCCTGGCTTTGGATCTGAGCTACAGCTACTTTAACGAGCTCAGTGCGCTGAAACGGCTTTTTATGGAAGTAGGCCCCTCGGTGGCGGTTTTGGTATCGGTCAGGGGCATCTCTACGCTAAAAGAGACATTCGGTCTGGAACTGGTGCAATATATATTGGCACAGTCCCGTGCTTACCTGCAAAAGCATCTTCCCGCAGGGGGAAGGTTTTTTCAGTGGTCAGATGAGATCTTTATCTACTTCTTTGCCGATACCGACCGCAGTGAAGTCTACACTCTGATGGAGCAGTTTGCACGGGAAAACGGGTTTACCCAGATACTGTACGATAAGACCTCATTTCCTGTG
The DNA here is from genome assembly GCA_041562295.1 of Sulfurimonadaceae bacterium. Classification (GTDB taxonomy): domain Bacteria; phylum Campylobacterota; class Campylobacteria; order Campylobacterales; family Sulfurimonadaceae; genus JBFEYF01. Next base: position 13,573 of record JBFEYF010000021.1, on the reverse strand, counting down.
CAGTATACCTCCACTATCATTTCGGGAGAGGGGTTGAGTATGATCAGCAAGATCAATAAAATCAACCATTTTCGTGATCATTTTCAAGAACAGACGCTGCTTCTTTACGAAAGTGACAATCTGCCCCAGCAGCGTCATAAAGAAGCACTCTACTGGGTCAATAAAACACTGCAGGCCATAGAGTTAAAACAGCTTAAAGCCTTCTACCAGCCGATCATCGGACTCAAAGAGAATCAGATCATAGGATATGAGGCTCTGGCCAGAATCGAAGATGAGACACAGGCATTTGAACCGAGCTACTTCCTTTACCCCAGTGAAAAAGCGGGTATCGTGGAAAAGATATCAGACATTATCTATAAAAGTGCTCTTGAGAGCTGCCCTTTGACACACTACATGCTGCATCTGAATATTTCAGAAACGGAGCTTCGAAGCAATATACTCATCGAATACCTGTCACAGTTAAGCCAGCAGTACACTTTTTCGAGTGACTCTGTCGTTTTAGAGGTCAATTATCAGGTCTTTTCACTCAAAGACAAAAATATACGCAATATGCTATACAGCCTCAAATCACTGGGCTACAAGATCTTAATTGAGAAATTCGGCGAAGGACAGATGGATATGTACACCTTAAAAGAGCTGATGCCGGATATCATCAAGATCGACCGCAACTTTTTGCATGAAGCCTATGAAAATGAGGCCCCCCGGTCGATACTGAAAGCTTTTTTACTTTTTGCCAAGAGCCTGGAGATCAAGACCGCTGCCATCGGGATCGAAGATGCGGCGCATTTAGAGTTTGTCAAGAATCTCGGATTTGATTATGCCCAAGGCTATTTTCTGGGCAGACCGTCAAAAAGTGTGGAGCACTAGAATGAAGACGTTCAATCATCTTTTTGAAAATTATGAGAAGCTCCAAGAGTGGGTGCAGGGTTGGTATGAAGGTGTGGGAACAGAACAGATCCTGATACAGTTTTTTTGTGAATACCACAGTTATGAGATCATGCAGGAGATGGCCACGTTTTTGACTGATGCACTCCCCCAAGCCCATGTGGTGGGCGTCACGACCGATTGTAGAGTCTATGATCGCACTATGCAGGATAAAAAGATCGCCGTCAGCTGTACCCTTTTTGATAAAAGCAGTGTGAAGGTCGCAGCGGTAGAGAGTGCGGATATGGACGGGATAGATTTTGAAAAGAGTTTGATTCAAAAGAGTATGCGTGCCGTGCTGCTTTATTCGAATGACAAACAGATCATCAAAAACTCCTTTTTGAACGATTTGCGCGCATCCATGGATGACTCCTGTGTTGTCAGCGGGGGATTGAGCGTCAATGAAAGCAGCCACGGTAATGCCTATATCTCCTATCAAAACAGGGTTTATGAAAAGGGATTTGTTGCTATTAGTCTGGCAGGCAAAGAGCTCTTTGCTCAAAGTGTCAACCAGTGCAAATGGCAGGTGATAAGCTCGCCGATGATCATCACCAAAGCGATAAAAAACAGGCTTTACGAGATCGACAACATGCCTGCTATCGATATCTATGAAAAGTACTTCGGACGTAATATCTCCCAAAAGCTCCCTTCCGTGGGCTCCTTGTTGCCGCTTTTAGTCAAACATAACGGGGTGAACCGGGTGTTGATGCCCTTTATGAAGTATGATGACGGATCGCTGCTTTTTTGCAATGAGCTTTACCTGAATGAACCGGTCTATTTTACGATAGCGGCAAGCAGCGGTATGGATGAACATATCCGGGAGTACCGCGCACTCTTAAACAGCACGCTGCCCGAGACCGTCTATCTCTACTCCGATATCAATGAGATGCACGATGACAAAGCATTGAATGACCGAGCTAACTGTACCGCTCAGGCATTTTTTTCCGGCGGTGCATTTTTTTCCGACAGTGAAAATATCTATTTGCGAAACTACTGTTCGACAGCCGTGGCATTTTCCGAAAGTACGCCGATACAGATCGCAACGACAAAAAATGATACGTCTGAAAACGAGTACTCCCAACTCCTACCGGCACTCAGCCATATCATCCAGGTATTGACAAGTGAGTGGAAAGAGAAATTTGATGATGAGTCCTCCAAGCTGGTGCAAAAAGACAAATTGATCAATCAAAACAATAAACTGATGCAAATGGGCGAAATGGTCAGTATGATCGCCCATCAGTGGCGGCAGCCTCTCAACTCTCTGAGTGCTACAGCTATCAATATCTCACTGCTTTCGATGATGGGTGAGCTGACCCACGAAGAGATAGAAGAAAATACCCAGTTCATCCAAAAGCAGTGCCAGAATATGTCCGATACGATCGATACGTTTATGAACTTTGTCAAACCCGCCAAGCAGACGAAACCTTTTCGTCTGATCGATACGGTGGATGCCATTATGAAGATCATCGGAACGCAGCTGGTCAATCATAACATCAAGCTTGAGGTGGTCACCAGTAATAAAGATATCTCACTGGTGGGACATGAGGACCTTTTGGAACAGGTACTGTTAAACCTCTTAACCAACTCAAGAGATGCTTTTGAGACGTTGGATTCGCCTTTTAAAAAGATCGCCATCAGTATCGATATGCTTGAGGATACTCCCAGGATTACCTTTGAAGATAATGCCGGTGGGATTCCAAAAGAGATAAGGGATAAGGTATTTAATCCGTACTTTACCACCAAAGGGCAGGGGAAAGGTACGGGATTGGGGCTTTATATGAGCCTGGATATTATGAGGAAATCTTTCGCGGGGGATCTGATCTACCAACCCATCGACGACGGCTCCCACTTCGAACTGCTTTTTCGTACCAGAACGCAATAAATAGCTTCTACGTGTTGAAAGCAAGCGTGTGACATGCTATACTTGCTATAAGATTTTTTTATAAAAGAGTGGAGATTGGAAGGTATAGACAGACATACAGTGGGCAATCTGCTGCACCAGATTATCAACTTCAGTCAGATGGCAGAAGAGGATATGAACCCCGAGTATACACAAAAGATCAGAGAGTGCGCATTCCGTATCGATGCCCTGCTGACCGATGGTGTGGTGATAGGGCCTAGCTGTTCGATCATCCAACGCCAAAAGATCGAACCCGAAGATATCGATCCTATTAAATCGAAGAGGGTATTGGTCGTTGATGATATCGAAGAGAACCGGATGATTCTCAGAAAAATCTTTGAGACACTCAAGTGCGAGGTCTATGATGCCTCTAGCGGAGAGGAAGCTATTGAAGCGTTTGCCGGCATAGCTCCGGATATCATCACTATGGATATCGTGATGCAGGGAATGGACGGTATCGAGGCGACCAGACATATCAGAAGTAACTTCAATAACTGTTACATCATCGCGATCAGTGCCTTAAAGGGACAGTCCAAAGAGGCGATAGAACTTTTTGATGTTTGGCTGCCAAAGCCCTTTACCACCCGGCAGATTTTGGATGCATTGGCCCCTTTTTTTAAAAAGGAGACAACGGTCAGTGATGAGAGTATAAAGCCGGAGGGATCTATTACAGGCAAGGAGAAAGATGAGGTTCAAAAGCTGCTGCAACGCGGCGCCATTACACAGCTTGAGTACCTCCTGCAAAGCCTGCAGCCGAGTGCTTTGGTCAAACAGATGCAGGATGCGTGCCGCTCCTGCGACCTTCCGAAGATAGCCCGTTTACTGGAAACGATCGATGCCCAACCCGTTAGATAGGCCCAAAGTCCTTTTGGTAGATGATGCCGTAGAGAACCTTCAGATCCTTAAAACTATACTGCAACCGCTGCTTTTGGACTTTTTTATCGCCTGCAACGGTCAAGACGCATTGGCCATTAGCGAGCGGGAAAGTTTTGATCTGATCTTGCTGGATATCAAAATGCCTGATATAGACGGCTTTGAAGTGTGCCGGCAGATCAAAAAGAGAAGAGCGTATAAGGATATACCGATACTCTTTATCTCCTCTTTGCACTCGATGGAGGATAAGATGACGGCCTTCGATGCCGGGGGCGATGATTATCTGACCAAACCGCTTTATCCCAAGGAGGTCCGGGCTCGGGTCGTTGCCCACTTGCAACATCAAATGGTGACCAAAAGCCTGAGACGTCTTTTAAAACAGTCCTATCATGAGCTTTTTAACCCCTTGGCGGTGATAAACTCCTCGGTGGCACTTTATACGATCAAGCACGGTGAAAACCACTATATAGATACGATCGCAGCGGCATCAAAGACGCTTGAGGTGATCTATGAGGATTTTTCACGCTCATTCTCCCAAAACGCCGAACAGAAAGAGGAGATTGACTTGGCGCTTTTTATTGAAGAGCGGATCGCCTATTTTGATCTGTTGGCCCGGTTGAAAAATATCCGTTTTGCATCCGATAGCGCTGCGGGTATAACGGTTTTCATGGAGCGTCGGGCTCTTATGCGTATCGTGGATAACACCCTTTCGAATGCGGTCAAATATGCTTTTGCCGATAGTCAGATCAAAGTGAGCGTGAGACGCAATGAGGGCGTACCTCTTTTTCGTTGTGTCAATGAAGGTGTGACGATAAAAGATACGACCAAGATCTTTTCTGCGGGTTATCAGGAGAGTGCGGGCAAGATCGGAATGGGTATCGGTCTGGAACTGGTGGCCTATCTTTGCAAAGAGAACAGTATTGGCTGTGACGTGGAGTCGCATGCGTCACAGACAAGCTTCAGTTACCGTTTTTTTGAGTGAAAATTAGATGAAAGTTTTTAGAGACTGTTTATCCTATAACTGTTAGAATAAAAAAAGACGGGTAGGTTACAAAGATGAAAATAGATCTGCTAGAAGATGATTTTTCGCTAGGCGGGAATATCAGAGACTTTTTAGAGTTGCAAGGGTATGAGGTTAAGCTGTATAGGGACGGTCTATCCTTTTTAGAGACAAGCACCTTTGATGCCGACCTTTATATCCTTGATATCGAAGTCCCCCAGGCCAACGGCTATGAAGTGATCGAATGGATCAGGCGCAACCAAAACGATGCCCCGGTGATCTTTACGACAGCCTATACCGATATCGACAGTATCAAAAAAAGTTACGGGTTGGGATGCAATGACTATCTTAAAAAGCCCTATGACCTTTTTGAACTGAAGCTACGTATCGAAAAACTGTTGCCTCAATCCCAAGATGCGAAGATCGAACTGGACGAGGGGGTAGCCTTTGATATGTCACAAAAACAGCTTTTTGATCTTCATAACAGCGTCAAACTTTCCAAGACGCAAAAAGAGATACTCTATACCCTTTTACGGCACAAAAACCGGCTGGTGACTTATGAGATGCTTATTGAAGCCGTCTGGGAAAACAGCTTTGTCAAGATCAATACGATTGCAACGCATCTTAAAGAGATACGCAAAGCTTTGCCCAAGCTCGATATCGAAAGTATCCGGGCAGAAGGTTACCTGCTTCATCTATCCTGACTGAAAGAGAGCCTATGTATAGAAGTGAAATCGAACGGATTCAGAAGTTTTATGAGATCTCCGGTACCGTTTTTATAGAGTGTCAGGCCCAAAGAGATTGGCCCATTACGTACGTCTCTTCCAACATCGATCAGTACGGGTTTCATGCCCCCTCCTTAGTCGAACACCATATGTCCTTCTCCCAGATGATATTTCCTGATGATCTGCCTCATGTGAGACACTGTGTCAAATCGCACAGTGAACAAAAGGATGACTGTTTTTTAATGGAGTTTCGTATCCTTTTAGAAAACAGTGAGGTACGGTGGATCGGCAGCAGAGTGATCCTCGAACGGGATGAAAACGGTGATCTGCGATCGTACCAGATCGCTGTAAGCGATATCACCCGTGAAAAAAAGAGAGAGGAAACACTGCATCAGTTCAAAGGGGTTCAGGAGAGTTTTCAACAAAGCAAACTGATCCAGATGGGGGAGATGATCAATATGATCGCCCACCAGTGGAGGCAACCCATCAACACCATCAGTGCGACAGCCATCAACCTGGAACTGCTAGCCGATATGAAACAGCTCTCTAAAAGCGAGTTAGGTGAAAGTACACACTTTATCCAGCAGCAGTGTCAGGCGATGTCGGAGACCATAGATACCTTTATCAATTTTGTCAAACCGGTCAAGTCGAAACAGGATTTTTTACTCTCCCACGCGATCAGAGCTGTGTTGCAGATCATCGGGGCACAATTGAAAAATCATGCGATAGAGCTTAGCATCGAACTGGATGAAGATGTCACGCTTAACGGCCAGGAAGATCTTTTGCAACAGGTGCTTTTAAACCTTTTGTCCAACGCCAAGGATGCTTTTGATATGAGTCGCAACCCGAATAAACAGATCACCCTCTCACTCTTAAGCGATCCAGAGGGGGTCATACTCGGGGTAGCCGATAATGCCGGGGGGATCGAGAAGCAAAACCGCGATAAGATCTTTAACCCCTATTTCACTACCAAGGAACAGGGCAAGGGGTCAGGATTGGGGCTTTATATCTGCAAGGGTATCATCGAAAAAAGTTTTTTGGGCTCGATAACATACCATCCGCTGGAAGCGGGAAGCCGTTTTGAGTTACGTTTTTATATCTAACGAGGCTGCGGGAATGCGATCGTAAAGCGGGCGCCGTTCTCATGGTTTTGTACATCGATACTCCCTTTGAGTATCTCTTCGACGATCCTCTTGGTCATATAGAGACCGATACCGGTGCCTTTGCCCTGTTCCTTGGTGGTGAAATAGGGGTTGAAAATATTGTTGATAATCTTATGGGGAATACCTCCCGCATTATCAGTAATCGATATCTCGATACTCTCATCTAAGAGGTTGCAATCAATCCATATATCTTTTTCACTGCATCGGTTCTCTTCAAAAGCGTCGCGCGCGTTGCTGATAAGGTTTATCATGACATGTATCAGCTCTTTAAAGTAACTAAAGATCATTACTTGCGAATATAACTCATAATGGAGGCGGATACCGCGGTTATCTATTTGTACACCTATAAGTGCGAAGAGCTCATCCATGAGTTTTTGCATGGTGAACCGCCTGCGTCTTTGCTCCGGTTTAAAAAAGTCCATAAAGTCATTGATCGTTTTTGACATATTTTGGGTCTGGCGCTCTATAAAGAGACAGTGATCATCTACAATGTTACTATCAAGCTCATTTAGACTGTTTTTCAGTGAAAGTTCGATTGAAGAAGCACTGATGGCGTTGATGGGTTGCCTCCACTGGTGGGCGATCATACGGATCATCTCCCCCATCTGGGCACTTTTTGCCTGATCATGAAGAATATGGTCCATCTCACGGTTCTTTTGTACTTCATCCGCAATGCGTTCCTGTAAAGTTTCGGTAATATCTTCCAGTTCCAACTGAAGTCTCTTTAAATTCGTGATATCGGTCATAATTGCGACGATGTAATTGTTTCCGTCCAGGGTAACTTTTCTGGCATTGATGATAACATTGATGGTATCACCGTTTTTGAGTTTATGCCAGGTCTCAAGTTCCACCTCATACCCTTTGAGAACCTCTTGCATCTTTGTTTGGATGACTCCCGGAGCTGTTCCGACATTGATATCTTCGATATGCATGGTGCTTATATCATCCAAAGAGTAGCCGTAAGACTCTGTAAATGCCTTATTGACATTGATAAAACGTTGTTTGTGGGGATCGATAACGCCGGCGGGCTGCGGGAGGTTTTCAAAAAGGGAGATATAGCGCTGGTTGATGCGTGATATTTCGCGGGATTGCTCTTTTTGTTTGGTGATATCAAGACAGGTGGCGCTTAAAACCATACGGGATTTCAGCTTGATCAGTTTGACTGAGACCAGGACATCGATCTCTTTGCCTTCTTTACAGCGGTGACGTGTCTCAAAGATCTCGCTGCCGTTTTGTACGATACGGTTGGCTCTGGTTTTGACGATATCGTGGGAATCGAAGATGTCGATATCGGAAATATGCAGCCGGTTTAAAAACTCGTCACGGCTGTATCCGTATTGATCCAGGCTCGCCTGGTTGATATCGATAAAGGTGGTGGTTTTCGCATCCACGATCCAGGCAGCTTCGGGCAGTTGATTGAAAAGTGCTTCATACCGTTCATGGGACTCATGCAAAAGACGCTCTACCTCATACTGTTGTGTCCTGTCGCGTATGATGACGGCAAAGTAGTCCCGTTCGCCGATGCGGTACCGTTTGGATGCATCGATATCCGAAAAAAAAGTGGACCCGTCTCTCCTTTGAATAGAGATATTGTGTGCAAATCCCATCTGCTTATAAAGATCTCGAAACGTTTGAGACATCTGCTCTTTGTCCTGTTCGGGAAAGATGTCCGAAAGGGATAACGCTTTAAGGTCTGTCTGGCTGTATCCCAGCATGGCCAGTATGGTAGGGTTGGCATAGATAAACTTATGGGTCAGGATGTCGATAACGACGATACCGAAGGCACTGTAGTTGAAAATCGCTTCGAACTGCTCTTTGGATTCACTCAGGCGAATGCGTTGCTGATGTTCACTGTCATGGGCTTTGGTAAGGGCTTTAAGCGTTTTGATCCGACTCTTCTCATAATAGAGTGCCAAGAGGGTAATGCCGATGAGTGTCGTCGAAAGATTGATTAAAGAGGTCTGGGTAAAGAGCTCACTTTCAAAACTTTCCATGGCATGAAGCAGCATGGCGATAATAAAGAGAATAAAGAGCGTCGCATAGATCAACCCTTTGGTAAGACCTTTTAAAAAGACGGCGATCGAAGGTAAAAAGACCAGGTAGATGATGATGTCATGACGGTTTTTTTCAACATAGACCAAAGAGAGTGTGATGACAGCTATCAATAGGATGACAAAAGTAGCTGTCCATTCGATCTTTTGCCACCTGCGAAGGGATAGGATGGTCAAAAAGATGACAAAGGCACTGTAAAGGTCTATCATCATCACATGATGCAAAGCAGGGTTGGCGGCGTTATAGAGGGTAAATGAGAGGAACATCACAAGCATGACGAGTAAAATCGTATTGATCAGATAAAGCTTATGCTGTTCATCCAGGCTTAAAGAGCGGGAGATACCTGAAGTGATATAAGAGTGCCATACTTTGTTAAGCTGCATCAGGTACCTTTAAACCGTTTTTCAAGACTCTTACCCCTGGACATGTTCTTGAACCTTGTCGGAATCGGATCTATACAGGGGCAGAAAGAAGTTATAACATGCGGCACTGTGAAGGTAGTTATGGCTGTTAAAAATGATACCGTAATGTTCAAAATAACTTTTTTTATACTCTAAGGGCAACTCTTTACGACTCACGATAGAGAGTCGGGGAGGTTTTTGAAGCTGCGTTAAAAGATTCGGTTCAATGACGTTGAGCATCTGTTCAAAACTCTCAGGAATCTTCGCCGATGCATGGGCGGGCAGGAAGACGCATTGAAAAAGATTTTGGGAAAATTCATAAAAGGGTCTATCTAAGGGCACCGTTTCAAGCTCTTGATAGACCTCATGCAGCGGAAGTGACTCCGGGCCGTGCAGCCCTGTTTTAAGAATGCGAAGGGCAAGCAGCGGTGCGGTAAAGCCGTAGGTATGGTTTTGATACTGGGTGATCTCATCTTCCGTATCGGATTCCTGAACCAAGATTCTCAGCATCACACCGTTGTCAAGTTGTTTATAGAGGGGGTAGATACTCTTTTTTTCATCTTGGTAGCTGTTTTGTTCTGGGATATCGGCAAAAGTGTATTCATGGTGCTTGATAAGATAATCGGCCACGTAGCGGGCATCTTGACAGGTATGCGAACCGGCACTGATGGCCAGATGGTCAAAAAGGACATACCATCCTCTCTCCTTTGATATCTGCAACAGCTGAAGCGAGATCGGGTCGGCAAAAAAGGTCTCGCAACTGCGCACGGCACTGTAAATATCAAGCTCTTTGACAAATGAGGCGATCAGTTTGGCTTCATCCTCTTGTAAATGCTGGGCTTGTTGTAAAAGCTGATCCCCAAAAGCCTGGGCAAACTCGTTGACATTTTGCATCGCCTTGGGATCATCCTCTTCAAAAGGGAGTGCGGAACGTGCTTCGAAGTAGGCTTCAAGAAGCGATACCGCATTCGTGACCGCTTCAAAATAGGGTTTGGCTGACGGTTTAGAAGCGGTCAGAGTGATGGGGGTCATATCAAATATCCGGCTATTCCCGGATTGGTCAGCCAGTGTCACTTTGGTAATATCATAGGCCGAGCACCCTTTAAGTTCATAACAAAGCAGTTTTTGGATTTGATGTCCAATCTGTAACTCTTTCATCCAAAGACTCCTTTGAGGTCAGATAAAGGATGTTTATGATGCCATGGCATCCTGGTAGGTCTTTATCGCATAAGCGATCTGGGCATCCGAGAGCTCATCTCTTAGTTGCAACTGGGCTTTTAGCCGCATCATCGCAGCCGATGAAGCGACTCTCAGATCCTGCCCGCTGGGATCGACCGGTGCCAAAGCCGTCTGTACGATCTGATCCGCTTTCGTGATCGTTGTACGGGGTGTCGAACCCTCACTGGTATCGATAAGAACATCACCGGCCACCGCATACATGCGTTCATCCGGCCCTTTGACATAGGAAAAGCTGGCAGGCCCCACGAGTGCACCGCCTACCATACGGTGTGCCATCTCATGGGCCTTGACCGTAGCATCACTCTTTTGCAGGTAGGAGATAAAGTGCTTTTGGTGGGGAGAGAGTTCCTCCTCACGGCTCTTTTTTTCAGATGTAGAATGCTCTGCGTCTTTTTGAAGTACTTCCTCTTTTTGTATCTTGGGGAAGTTGTCAGACGCTATATAACCATACTGGATATAGGGATTAAATGCATTGACTCTCATACCTTTTAGTATAACATGAAATTATAAACTGTGCAAAACAATTTTAATAAGTTGAGCTTTTGTGACTAATTTTTTATCTCTGTCATAGAACCCAGAGAGAGAGGGTATAATGAACGAAAAAAGAAGGTCAACAGATGCGTCCTGAGGTAAAGATCCTTTTGTATGGTCCTATGCTGTTGATTATGGTCGCTTTTAGCTATATCCTTTATATATCGGTTAACAGCTCCAAAGAAGCCCTGATCCAGACGCATTATGTCAAGCTCTCATTTATACGCGATACGAAAAAAGAGATACTCAAAAGCTTTTTTGAGGAGAAACGGCGCGATCTTACGATGTTGGCTCTATCCAAAGATCTTATCAACTGGGCCGGACGACTCACTGTTATAGAGCGTAAAGCTACCTGGACCCAAGAAGAGTCTGCTAAAAAAGAGATGGACGTTTTTTTCAAAAAATATATTCATACCTTCGGTTATGAAAACCTTTACATCATCTCTACGGCGGATCGTAAAGTGGTATATACGGCCCGTAGAGATAAGAAGAGTCTTTCACCCCAAAAGGTTACGGGAAGCGAACTGGAGAGGGTCTATGGCAAGGTCGTGCAAAAAAAAGGGATAGCCTTTACCGATATGCAGTATGTAGGTCAGGAGAAGATAGTGATGTATCTGGGCGCTCCTGTTTATATCAAAAAGGATATGGCCTATATCGTAGTCGTCTCTTTGGATAGCCGTTTTGTCAATGAGATGATGAAAAAGCGGGATAGTCTGACCCAGACAGGGGAGAGTTATCTGGTCGGAAAAGATCATCTGATGCGAAGTGACAGTTTTTTAGAACCCAAAGGACACGCTCTGTTGGCGTCGTTTTTAGATCCTAAAGGGGGCAGTGTCCATACCGAAGCGGTCCGTGAAGCTTTTTTGGGAAAAGAGGATACAAAGATCATTATCGACTATAACGGCAATCCGGTACTTTCAGCCTATACAGCGGTTACGGTAGACGAGGATCTTACCTGGGCACTGGTTTCAGAAATCGATGAGGCCGAAGTCTTGAAAAGTCCCAAAGCGTTACGCAATGAGATCCTTATCATATCAGGGGGTGTTTTATTGCTGCTGTTGGGTGTTATCTACCAACTTTTAAAACGTTTCAGATCGCTTTATATCGAACTTTCACAACTTAATAGGACGCTGGAAGAGCGGGTAGAGGAAAAGACGCAGGAACTTAACGCCCTAAATAAAGAGTTGATGGCCGAAGTGGATCAACAGGTTCAGGATATCAGGAAAAAGGATAAGGCGTTACTGGAACAGTCCCGTTTTGCCCAGATGGGTGAGATGATCAGTATGATTGCCCATCAGTGGCGTCAACCGTTAAGCGCTATCAACACTGTCCTGATCGAGACACGCGTCAATCAGGAACTGGAAAAGTTTGATCTGACGACACAGGAGGGACGTTCGGCAGAAAAAGCGTTTCTCAGCGGACAGTATCAAAAGGTTGAGGCGTTGATTACCTACCTCTCCGATACGATCAATGATTTTAGGGATTTTTTCAAAGAGGATAAAGAGGTAACTTCCTTGCAGATCCGGGATGTCGTAGAAACCGCACTGAAGATCCTCGAAGGGGCTTTTACCACAGGCACTATCCGGTTGGAGAAAGAGTACCGGGAAGAGGGGAATTTTCAAACCTATAAAAATGAGCTGCTGCAGGTCATTGTCAATATCGTCAAAAACGGTATCGACGTGCTGCAAGAACGCAAAGTTTCCAATGCGACGATATGGTTACGCAGCTATGAGAGTGAAGCGGGGATGCATGTTCTGGAGATCGAAGATAACGGTGGCGGGATTGAACCGGAACTGCTGGATAAGATCTTTGAACCCTACTTTTCGACAAAATCCTACAACGGTACGGGTCTGGGGCTTTATATGAGTAAGATGGTGATAGAAAAACAGTGTAGGGGAAAGGTGTTTGTGCATACAGGGGAGGGGAGGACGCTATTTAAGATCCTGCTGCCTCCCTCACTGGACAGGGGTGTTACGCCAGAAGCTTTTTCACCATCTCGTTGATCGCTTTACCGTTAGTGACGCTGGCAAGCTCTTTAGAAGCGACACCCATCACTTTACCCATATCTTTCATCGATTGGGCACCGACATTTTCGATGATAGCTTTGACAGCCGCTTCAAGTTCCGCTTCATCAAGCTGCTTGGGCATAAACGGTATGAAGTAGTCGATCTCTGACTGCTCTTTTTGCACAAGATCGTCACGTCCAGCCTCTTCGTATTGGGCTTTGGCATCTTCACGCTGCTTGATCTGCTTTTTGATGATCGCCAGGACATCGGCATCGTTAAGCTCTTTACGCTCATCGACTTCGATCTGTTTAAAAGCACTTGAAAGCATACGCAGTGCGTCACGCTTGGCGATATCTTTGCTCTTCATCGCTTCTTTGATTTGGGTGTTGATCTCTTCTCTGATTTGGCTCATCTTTTTCCTTTGGAACTCTATTTGCTTTAATTCGTGCAAGTATATCGAAAAAGGAACGAAGATATGAAAAAAGCATGGATGCTTGCCACGGTAACGGCGCTCTTTTTTAGCGGCTGCTATGCGGTCGATCCCGAGCCGAAACTGACCTTCCAGCCCCCTGTTTATGTCGAAGAGCTCCCTTCTAAAGAGCTGGATGACGAGATGCCGCGCCCGGGAAGCCTTTTCGGACGCGGAGACAATCCGCTCTTTACCGACCGCAAGGCGATGAAGATCAACGATATCGTCACGGTCGTGATCCAGGAGAATGTCTCGGCTTCAACCACGGGGCAGAAAAAACTGACCCAAAG
>JBFEYF010000020.1:0-18439 GCA_041562295.1 Sulfurimonadaceae bacterium | reverse complement strand
GACTTTCGCAGGTTTTTTGACCCTGACCGCAAAAAAGGGCGTTTTACGCTCCTTGCAGGTGTGGATGAGATCATGAAGCTCTTTGCACGCCACTACCAGCACGATAATGTATCGATCCGAATTCTTGATAGCGATGAGGTTTTTGTCGAAGGCTACTTCAATGAGTATTGTCAGGTGCTTTTGAACCTCTTTAATAATGCCAGGGATGTCATGGTGGGAAGGGGGCCTATAGAACGGGAGATCACGATTGAGATCTACAGTGAAGAGCAGATGGGTGTGATCATTATAGAAGATAGTGGCGGAGGCATAGCCGAAGATGTGATGAACAAGATCTTTACCCCATACTTTACGACCAAAGGCACGAAGGGAACCGGGATCGGGCTTTATATGTCCAAGGGGATCATCGAGGAGTCTATGCGCGGATTATTATCGGTGGAAAACGGTAACAGGGGCGCCCGGTTTACGATAAAACTTCCCCGCTCACCGGTTTAAAGAATCGCTTTAAACGGCGAATAGATTATAATGGCAGAAAAGGGTGTCCATGATCCGTTTGGGTTCAAGCTCCGAGACGCGGGCTATGCTGTTGCGTGAAGCCGGCATCGATTTTATCCAGTCGGCTGTTGATTTTGATGAGGAGCAGATTGTCGCCTCATCGCCGAAAAACTTCGTCTACCAGGCGACATTGGGCAAGTATGAAGCGGGTATGAAACAGTACGGGATTGAAGATATGCCGCTTTTGGTCGCAGATACGGTTGTGACATCAGGAGGCAAGATCCTGCGTAAAGCCCGATGCGCCGATGATGCCCGAAATATTTTGATGACCCAAAGCGGTACACAGACCTCAATCGTTACCTGCATGATCTACCACTCAAAGAAGCTGAAGCTTATCGATATCTCGACGACCGATTATAGGTTCGATGATTTTGATATGGATCACCTGGAGTCCTACATCGTCTCCGGCGAGTGGCGGGGCAAGGCGGGTGCCTGCATGGTCGAGGGTTTTTGTCAACCTTATATCAAAGAGGTACGCGGTTTCGAGTCGTGTGCCATGGGCCTGACCGTCGATAAACTTAAACCGTTTTTGTAAGGAGAAGCTATGGAGGATCTGGATCCGTTTTTACGCTCTGATGATATTATCGACTGGGAGACATCTGCTGTTTTGGCTAAGGCCAAAGCATTGGCCCATGGGCTTGCGAGTGATAAAGAGATTGCACAAAAGTGCTTTGAGTTTGTACGTGATGAGATCGATCACAGCGGGGATATCAAAGCTGACATCACGACCTGCAGTGCCAGCGAAGTGTTGGAATATAAAACCGGGTGGTGTTTTGCCAAAAGCCACCTTCTGGCAGCACTGCTTCGGGCCAACGGGATCCCGACAGCCCTTGTATATCAGCGTCTCAGTTTTAATGATGACGGCAAGCCTCCCTACTCACTGCACGGTCTTAACAGTCTCTATCTTCAGGAGTTCGGCTGGTACCGGGTCGATCCCCGGGGCAATAAAGAGGGGATCGACGCCCAGTTTGAGCCGCCGCTAGAAAAACTTGCATTCAATCCTGTTTTGGAAGGTGAGATGGATATGCCGCAGCGTCACAGCACTGCACTGCCACAAGTGGTGGAGGTTTTACGCAATTACCACTCATGCCAGTCTGTTCTTGATAATTTACCTGATATATAGCTTTGTTTGTGTATCATCACAGACATGAAAAAAGCGACTCTTCTTTCTCTTTTCACCGCAGCGTTCTTTAGTAGCGGCTGTACGCCTATTTACACCAAGCATGAGGCGAAGCTTATCGTCTATAAGACGGCTAAGCTTTCCTATGCCGATGCCGGTTTTATACACTCCAACTCAGAGGATGATCTGAAGATCGAGATCCTGATCGTGGGGCAGCCGGCGTTTACGCTGGAACTTGGCCGTAAGATCTGCCTGGACGGGGCGTGTCTGAAAAAATCGAAATGGATCAGAGAAAACCTCAGTCCCCACTACCCGCAAGAACTTTTGCAAAATGTCTTTTTGGGCAAGCCTATTTTCGGCGGTGAGCGTATGATCAAAAAGAGCCAGGGGTTTGAACAAAAACTTTATAAAAAAGATGCTTTTGACATTAGCTACAGGGTGACAGCCAAGGCTATACGGTTTAAAGATAAAATTACAAAGATATTGATCAAGACCAAAGAGATAAAGCAGTAAATGAACTGTTTCGCAAACAATAAAAATAAGAATAAAATGGAGTTAAATAGATGAAATATGTCGGAGCCCACGTATCTGCAAGCGGCGGAGTTTTTAACGCCCCTAAAAATGCCCAGGATATCGGAGCCAAAGCCTTTGCCCTCTTTACCAAAAACCAGCGCCAGTGGAAAGCCAAGGACCTGGACAGCGAGACGATCGACAAATTTCAAAGAGCATTAGAGGACAGCGGTATTCTCCCCAAGCATGTATTGCCGCATGACTCCTATTTGATCAACCTGGGACACCCGGAGATGGAAAAACGCGAAAAGTCTCTGGATGCCTTTATCGATGAGGTGAAGCGGTGTGAGCTTTTGGGTCTTGACCGCCTCAATTTTCATCCGGGTTCCCATCTTAAAAAGATGGATGAAGATGCCTGCCTTGATGCGATCGCCGAGAGTATGAACAAGACGCTTGATGTGACCAAAGATGTGAAGCTGGTACTGGAAAACACGGCAGGTCAGGGAAGCAACCTGGGATGGAAGTTTGAACACCTGGCCCATATCATTGACAAGGTCGAGGATAAGTCGAGAGTAGGTGTCTGTATCGATACCTGTCATATGTTCACAGCAGGCTATGATATCCGTACTAAAGAGACCTACGATGCGACCTGGGAGGAGTTTGACCGTATTGTCGGATTTGAGTATCTTAGCGGTATGCATATCAACGACTCCAAGCCGGATCTGGGCTCCCATGTCGACCGCCACCACAGTCTAGGTCTTGGTAAGATCGGACTGGACAGCTTCCGATTTTTGATGAATGACCCCAGAATGGATGATATCCCGCTTGTATTAGAGACGATCGATGAGTCGATCTGGGATCAGGAGATCAAACTCCTATACTCGTTTATGGAGCAGTAATTGAAATACCTCATAGAATTTCTCGATAAAGCGGATGTGAGCAAGACGGAGATCTTCCCGCAGCTAAAGTGTTCCAAGGAGGAGGCCGAACTGCTTCGCACCATTACCAAACACTATATCAGCGGGCGTGAGGAGATCATCGTCGCGGATGTGTTGTTGGAGCTTTACGGCGGAGAAGATTACGGCTATTTGCACAAACTGAAGCTGGTCAAGACAGTGTTGGAGCTTGGATGGCTGACCCAGCAGATGTTTCAGCCGGTGAAGGTAGCAGACCAGTCCTTGATGGGACTTCTCAATGCGATGGTCACCCTGACGCCATCATTTTTGCAGCTTCTTGAAAACGGGGATCTGGAGATGAGCCTGCCTGATATCAAGGCTTACGAAGATCACCTTGAGTACCTGCAGGATCAGTTTTTCCGTATTGAGCTTTATCAGAAGATGAGCAGCGTCCGTTACAACTATCACGAAAACTCGCTTAACATCAACCGTATCAGTAACAAGCTGGAGCTTTTGGAACGCCGTATCGAAGAGCGTATCAAAGAGACCAAAGATGAGATCGTCGTCGAGAAGTTTTTCAACGACAACAAGCTTGATGCCAAAGAGAAGGTGATCTTCTTGGCGTTGTTAAAAGAGGAGTACTCTGCCGGGGAGAGCAGCCTGCGGGAGATGAATGTCCTTATCGATCTGATCTCGCATGATGAGTATGACCGGATCAAAAACAGGGCGCTTTTGGAAGAGGGGTCCAAACTGATTACAGAAGGTATCATCGATTATGACGAGATCCTCAACCCTTTCGGCGGGATCAGCCGAGCCTTTTTTATCTCCGAGGAGATACTGCAGGGGATCATCCACCCGCAGAAGAAAAAACGTGTACAGCGTCTGAAACTTGATATGGTCATCAAAGAACAGGATATCTTTGAGCTGGTTGATCCTAAGACGACCTTGACCGACGTGGTACTGCATCCCAAGACGCAAAAGACCCTGGAAAACATCCTGCAGCAGCTGGACAAGTCCGTGATCGCGAACCTTGTGGAGTGGGGGATCAAGGAGAAGAAAAAGGGTATGGATGCCCGTATGATCTTCTACGGACCTCCGGGTACCGGTAAGACACTGACGGCCTACTCACTGGCAAAGTCACTGAAAAAACAGGTGCTGAGCTTTGACTGTTCCAAGATACTTTCGATGTATGTAGGGGAGAGTGAAAAGAATGTCCGTAAGATATTTGATACCTACAAAGATCTCGCAATTAAGACCAAAAGCCAACCGGTACTGTTACTAAACGAAGCAGATCAGTTTCTCAGTTCCCGTACACAGGGTTCGGGCAGTTCGGCAGAACAGATGCATAACCAGATGCAGAATATCTTCCTGGAACAGATCGAAAAGTTTGAAGGCGTGCTGGTCGCGACTACCAATCTTTTGGAAAATATCGACCCCGCATTCTCCAGAAGATTTAACTATAAGCTGGAATTTGCTAAGCCCAATATCGCTCAGCGCAAAGAGCTTTGGAAGCTTCTTCTTCCCAAAAATGCGCCGTTTGAAGATAACTTCGACCTGGATCTGCTGGCCGGTTACGCATTGACCGGAGGTCAGATCAACCTCATTATCAAAAACACGGCTTATATCGTTGCGGGCCAAAAGAAGCCGCTCTTTAAAGTGAGTGATTTTGTAACAGAAATCGAGAAAGAAAAACGGGCCAATTTCGATAATGAAAAGTCTGTAGGCTTTATCAACTCCTAGGTGTGAACTTTAGTTACACACCTTTTCAACATACTCTCCAAAACAAGAAAATTTAACCTTTGATTCGATAACATTAGGCATACATTAGCGTATAGTGACTAATTTTTAAGGGTTATATATGGAACATTTACACGTCGCACACCCATATTTTGGGGCATTCGTCATGATGCTGTTCACGCTTGTTGCTTTCTCTGCAACCATTGCGGCATCCCGCTGGGTAAGTCATAAACTTTCAGGAAAAGATACTGAAAAGTTGAAACTTTCCATCTACGAATGTGGTCCCGAGGTAACAAAGCAGCCAAACAAGATTTCGGCTCAGTTTTATCTTTTCGGCCTTCTTTTCATCCTATTCGATGTTGAGATTATCTTTATGTTTCCATGGGCAATTGACTTTAAATTGCTTGGATGGTTCGGTTTTGTAGAAATGATGCTATTTATCTTGTTACTGGCAATCGGTTTTATTTATGCATGGAAGAAAGGAGCACTTGAATGGCACAGCATCAAGTAGATTATACAAAAAGCGGCGGTCTTCCGGTCGCGCTTACCAGTATCGACAAACTTGTCAACTGGGGTCGTTCGAACTCGCTATGGGCTATGACTTACGGTCTGGCGTGTTGTGCGATCGAGATGATGGCTTCAGGTGCATCACGTTACGACTTCGACCGTTTCGGTACGATCTTCCGTGCGACACCGCGTCAGTCAGAGGTAATGATCCTTTCGGGAACATTGACAAAAAAACACGCAGAGTTTACGCGCCGTCTGTATGATCAGATGCCTGACCCGAAATGGGTTATCTCTATGGGTTCATGTGCCAATACCGGCGGTATGTTTAATACCTACGCAACGGTACAGGGTGTTGACCGTATCGTACCGGTAGATATCTACCTTCCCGGTTGTGCACCGCGTCCAGAGACACTGCAGTTTGCGGTTATGATGCTTCAGCAGAAGATCCGTAGAGAACCTGCAAGCAAAGCTCAAAAACCTAAAAGGCTAGTATAATGCGTAGATATGTAGATAAAAAAGATGTACAGAAAAAATCTTACTACACTGACCGTTACTATGTAGCGCCGCAGGCACCAAAGAGTGCAGCGAGTGATGATGATATCTTCTCTAGCGATATGGCTTTACTGACTGAGCAGTTTACGATTAACGACAGCTATGTACAACTTGGTCACTTGGTTGTATATATCAATGCCGAAGACAACAAAAAAGTTCTTGCATTCCTAAAAGATGAGCTCGGTTACGAGATGATGATGGAGATGTCAGCAATTGATTGGCTGGCGGACCGCGGTGAGTATGAGATCTTCTATGAGATGCTAAACCTAAACACACGCAAGCGTCTTCGCCTGAAGATGTTCCTAAAGCAAGAACATGCGCTGGAGTCAGTACAGGATCTATTCCGTTCGGCTGACTGGTCAGAGCGTGAGATGTACGATATGCTGGGCGTTAAAGTTAACAACCACCCGTATATGAAACGTATCTTGATGCCGGATGACTGGCAGGGGCACCCGCTTCTTAAAAGCTACCCGTTACAGGGTGACGAGTTTGCTTCATGGTATGAAGTCGATAAGATTTTCGGAAAAGAGGGTCGAGAGATCGTCGGTCCTGAGATCCGTGATGCAGCGGCAGTTGACCGTTATGATTCAGAGCGTTTCGCACGTCTTGGTCATGAGGTTGTTTACGGTGCTGAGATTGGTGAAGGTAACGAACCTGATACTCCGGTACAGTTCCAAGAAGAGGGCGGAGTATTCGCAATTAAGAAATTCGACCCTGCAAAAACTAAAACGATCACAGATCGCGATCGTTAGGAGAGGGAGGATTAATGCAACATAAGAATAGACTAAAACCCTTTTTTGAAAATATCAACTTCGAGCGCGAAGATAACGCAATGGTTATCAACTTCGGGCCGCAGCACCCGTCTGCACACGGTCAGCTTCGTCTGATTCTGGAGCTTGAAGGTGAACAGGTAACACGTGCCGTTCCGGATATCGGATATCTTCACCGTGGTATGGAGAAGATGGCTGAGAATATGATCTACAACGAGTACATGCCTACAACAGACCGTATGGACTACATCGCGGCTAGTTCAAACAACTACGCGTTTGCACTTTCGGTAGAGCGTCTACTTGACCTTGAGGTACCGCGTCGTGCCCAGGTGATCCGTATGATCCTTTTAGAGCTTAACCGCCTTATGTCACACCTTTTCTGGCTGGCAACCCACGCCCTGGATGTCGGTGCGATGTCAGTATTCCTTTACTGTTTCAGAGAACGTGAATATATACTTGACCTGATCGAAGATTACTGTGGTGCGCGTCTGACGCACTCGGCAATCCGTATCGGTGGTGTACCTTTGGATCTTCCAGAAGGCTGGTTAGCTCGTGTATCTGAACTGATGAAACAGCTTCCAAACGACATCAAAGATTACGAAGCGCTTCTGGACGAAAACCGTATCTGGAAAATGCGTCTTGAAAACGTCGGTACGATCTCTACTGAGATGGCAAAAAGCTGGGGATGTACGGGTATTATGCTTCGTGCGTCAGGCGTCAACTGGGACCTTCGTAAAGAGCAGCCTTATGAGCTTTACGACGAAGTTGATTTCGATATCCCGGTATCGGATATCGGTGACTCATTCGCGCGTTATAAGATGTATATGGAAGAGATGCGTCAAAGTATCCGTATCATCGAGCAGGTTGTTCCGATGTACGCAAAAACTGACC
This sequence comes from Sulfurimonadaceae bacterium, assembly GCA_041562295.1. Taxonomy (GTDB): domain Bacteria; phylum Campylobacterota; class Campylobacteria; order Campylobacterales; family Sulfurimonadaceae; genus JBFEYF01. The sequence continues at coordinate 10,904 of JBFEYF010000020.1, read as the reverse complement.
GTGCACTTATGGCTCATTCACCTGAGTATATCTCGGCTCCAAAAGAGCAGATGATGACTCAGAACTACTCGCTTATGCAGCACTTCGTACTGGTAACGCAGGGTATGCGTCCACCAGTGGGTGAGTCCTATGTAGGTACAGAGTCTCCAAAAGGTGAGTTGGGATTTTATATCAACTCTCAGGGCGGTCCGTATCCGTACCGTATGAAAGTAAGAGCACCGAGCTTCTGGCACACGGGAATCTTACAAGACATTCTGCCGGGTCACTATGTGGCTGACGTTGTAACGATCATCGGTTCTTACAACATCGTATTCGGTGAAGTAGATAGATAGGAGACGAGATGGTAAGATATGATTTAAGACATTTAAAAGATGATTTTTACGGCCGTTTCGAAGAGATCCTAAAAGAGTCTTCGTATAATGAAGTGGTAATCTTCCTTTTTGAGATCGGTGATTTTTCCCCGATCCAGAAAACGGCAGATATCGTAAAGCAAGCCGGTCATGAGCTTATGAACTCATTGAAGTACAACGAAGCTGACTGGACTATTGTAGTTAAGATTGGAAAACTGTGAGCAAAGTAATTTTCTCGACTTGGCGCGGTGAATCGGTAGATAACCGAGGTAAAGCTGGCGAAGAGTTTGCAGAGTCCGGTTTCAAACTGCCTGAGCAGTATGAGACAGACCGCAACTCCAAAGCTTTCATCGGTTGGGACGGGGTAGCACTTTTCGACGAAGATGTCGATGTCGTGCGTCTCGCTACTGAATACGCGGCTCAATACCAGGTCTACTCTGAAGCTTGTGGGCGTTGTGCCCCCGGCCGATGGGGTGGTCGAATCCTTTATGACCTAATGGATAAGATTGCTCGCGGAGAAGGTACTGAGTTTGATATGGAGCACTTAAAAGAGGTTTCCAAAACCATGATGGAGACATCAAAGTGTGAAATTGGTAAAACAGTACCAAAGCCTTTGCTCGATCTTATGGAGCATTACAAAGATGATTTCTTAACATGTATCAATGAGAAGAAAGCGTCTAAGCACTACAGCGCAGATATCAACTATATCGCCAAAGTGACAGCGCCATGTATGGATGCCTGTCCGGCGCACGTCGATATCCCGGCATATATCGAAGGTGTAAGAGATCTTCGTTTTGACGATTCGCTTATGGCGACGCGTCAGACGATGCCTTTGGCGCACACCTGTGGACGTGTCTGTCCGCACCCGTGTGAAGATGAGTGTCGCCGTACGAATCTTGACGAGCCTATCTCGATCATGGCGCTTAAACGTCTGGGTGCAGACTATGAGACAGACCACGGTCTGGGCTTTTTCCACCCGGCTGAGCAAAAGCCGCTTAACGGTAAGAAAGTGGCGATCGTCGGTGCGGGTCCTGCGGGACTTACGACAGCCTATTACCTAGGGCTTGAAGGTGTTGCTTGTGACGTCTTCGAAGCGCTTCCGGTTTTGGGCGGCGAGGTTACCGTCGGTGTACCTGAGTACCGTATGCCATGGGATAAGTATCAAAAAGATATCGAAGCTGTCGGCAGCCTTGAAGGCGTGACGTTCCATACCAATACACCGGTTACGGCTGATATGATGCGTCAGTTCGAAAAAGATTATGACGCTATTATGATCGCTTCGGGTACACGTATCTCGAAGAAGGTCTATTGTGATAACGAACGTCCGGAGATTACAGGTTACTGGGGAGCAATTGATTTCCTAGACCGTGTCAACCTTTATGAGAAGTTCGATATCAAGCTGACAGAAGAGCAGAAAAAAGAGTATGCGATCAACGAAGATTTCGTTGATCTGACAGGTAAGACCGTTGCCTGTGTCGGTGGTGGATTTACCTCTATGGACGTTGTACGCTGTTCAATCCGTGCCGGTGCCAAAAAAGTGGTCATGCTATACCGACGTGACGAGAAGACGATTATCCGTAATACGACCTATGAAGAGTATCATGAAGCCGTTGAAGAGGGTGTCGAGTTTATCTTCCACTCAGCCGTTGCCAAGATGAATGACGAAAATGACGTGCTTAAGTCGTTGACGATAGACAAGTTTGAGCTGGTTCCGGATCCTGACGGAGGACGTCCGAATCTTGTGAAGATCGAAGGCGCTTCGTTTGATATGGAAGTTGACTACCTGATTCCGGCGGTTTCACAAAGTGCTGATCTGAAGTTTGTTCCGGAAGAGTGGGAACTTGAAATGACTTCGTGGGCCACCTTGCTGACTAACGGTAAGGATTATATGACATCACGTAAGGGTGTCTTTGCTTCGGGTGACTGTGAATACGGCCCGATGACGATCGTTAATGCTGTCGGTCAGGCTAAACGTGCCGCATCGGTCATGGCGCGTTATGTCCAGACGGGTGAGATTACCCTGACGGATGATGAGATCATGGAAGACCACCTGCGTAAGATGAAGGTCTATGACAAAAACGAAAAAGTTACAGGATGGCTTCCGGGCCTTCCGCGTGAACACAGTGAAGTTCTTGGTGTTGATGAGCGTAAAGACAACAACAAAGAGGTCAACCTTGGCTTTACCCAGGAACAAGCTATCAATGAAGCAGATCGCTGTATGCGTTGTTATTACATCGCTATGGTTGCGGTATAGGAGCGTTAAATGATTAATTTTAAGATTAACGGAAAAGACGTAACCGCAGAAAAAGGGGAGACAATCCTGAATGTAGCACGCCGTGAAGGGTATTATATCCCGACGATGTGTTATCTTGAGAAGACCTCTTCGATCGCTTCATGCCGTTTGTGTGTCGTAGATATCAAAGATGTAGAGGGACAGATCCTTTCCTGCCAGACACCTCCGACAGAAGGTATCGAAGTCTTTACAGATTCTGAAAACCTAAAAGAGAGCCGTGAAAACATCATGAAGCTTTATGATGTCAACCACCCTCTTGAGTGCGGTGTGTGTGACAAATCGGGTGCCTGTGATCTACAGAATAAATCATTGGAGTTCGGTGTAACGTCGCAAAACTTTACGGCACGTGAACAGTTTAGAAAGATCGAACACTGGGGTATGATTAACTACGATCCGAACCTCTGTATCATGTGTGAGAAGTGTACGCACGTCTGTAACGAGGTGATCGGCGATGACGCCATCGACCTGAAGTTCGGCGGCTACAGCTCGACGATCATCCCTAAAAACTCTGAGACGCTTGACTGTACCTACTGCGGTGAGTGTATCGCCGTCTGTCCGGTCGGTGCTTTGGTCTCTTCAGATTTCCAGTACCGTGCTAACGCATGGGAACTTGAAAAGATCCCAAGTACCTGTGCGCACTGTAGTGCAGGTTGTTCAATCAACTATGAGGTTAAACATACCTCTATTGATGATCTTGGTGATGAGACGATCTACCGTGTGACCAATGACTTCGAATACACGACACTCTGTGGTGCGGGACGTTTCGGATACGATTTTGAAAACCGTGTAGAAGGTAAAGATGAAGCGGTATTTACTAAAGCTGTTGCTGCACTAAAAGGTGCTCAGTCTGTCAGCTTCTCTTCGATGATCAGCAACGAAGAGGCTTACCTGCTTCAGAAACTCAAAGAGGAGAAGGGTGTTAAGCTTTTCAACCCGGATGCCTATGCGTTTAAGAAGTTCCTTAACGCTTTTGCATCAACAAGCGGCAAGTCTCTTTACAGTGCGAAGATGGAAGATGTCGCAGCCAGTGATCAGGTGATCGTTATCGGAAGCCGTATCTCTACAGACAATCCTCAGGTGCGTTATCACCTGACGATGGCTAACAAGCGTAACAAAGCGAAGATTACCTATATGCACCCGATGGAAGATTCACTGCTTCAGGCAACGGTGACTCAGTTTGCCAAATATGAAGTGGGTACGGAAGAGGGTGTTATGGCGATGCTTGCACAGACACTATTATCTGATGCTGATCTTAGTGACAATGCGAAGCAGTATTTCTCTGATCTGGATGAGGGGTATCTAAGTGCTGAGACCAATATCGGTGAAGAGGAGTTCGCTTCTATCGCCAAAGCACGTATCAGAGCGAAGAAGACAACACTGGTCTTAGGACAGGATCTTTATACCCATGCCAAGGCTGAGAACATCGCAAAGATGGCTGGTCTGGTAGAGAAGTATACGGATATAAAAGTGCTTGTCGTACCGGCTGAAGTCAATACTCTGGGCGCGGCACTGATTTGTGATCTGGATGAGGGCAGCAAAGCTGACTTCGGATACAACGCGCAGGCGGAGTTTGTTATCTCTGCCCAGGGCGGAGATTTGGCAATGCCTGCACTGAACCAACAAGAGGGTACAGTGACAAGCATCGACAAAAAAGTTCTGGTAATGAACGTAGCGCTACCGTATAAAGGGTACACACTGCTTGATCTATGTACAGCAGCAGGTGTGGCTTCAAAGCGTTATACGATTGACTATACACAGGAACTCGGAGCTGTTGCAGGATTCCAAACGATCAAATTTGATGATCTTGAGAACTTTATCGACCGTTTCGGCAACGATAAACGCGGTTATGACCTGGAAGTTGCAGATGTAGCCGGTGAAGCTGCTGTGGATAGCGTAGATGAACTTCCTGAGTTCAACGGTACGATTATCTACCAAAGTAACCCGGTACTGCAGTTCAACGCGTTTACGGCAAAAACGAAACAGCTTAACGATGACGCGGTACTGCGCGGTTCATCGCAGTTTGCAACGGCTGCCAAGATTGCAGACGGTGACGTAGTTGTCATCGATATCAATGGAACAACTATTGAACGAAAATTTGTATTAGATGAAACGCTTAAAGGAACGATCGCTCTACATCCTACATTTGATATGGGATTAGGCGTTATGCCTGGTGCATACCGTTTCGGCAAAGTAAATATTTCGAAAGGTAAAGGTAATGAGTAAGGTAACCGTTACGATTGACGGTAAAGAGTGTCAGGCCAACGAAGGAGAATATATCCTTAACGTTGCCCGTGCAAATGACATCTTTATCCCTGCAATCTGTTATTTGACACGTTGTAGTCCTACTCTTGCTTGTCGTATCTGTTTGGTAGAAGCAGACGGGAAACAGGTCTATGCTTGTAACGCCAAGGCGAAAGACGGCATGCAGATCACGACTACGACAGATAACATCGCTTCAGAACGTAAAGCGATTATGGAAGTTTATGATGTCAATCACCCGCTAGAGTGTGGTGTGTGTGACCAGTCAGGAGAGTGTGAGCTTCAAAACTACACATTGACAGAGAAGATTGACGAGCAAAACTACAGCATCGCTGATACATTTAAACCGGTACAGCAGTGGAGTGACCTGATCAACTATGATCCGGCACTCTGTATTGTCTGTGAACGTTGTACAACAGCATGTAAGGATATGATCGGGGATGCAGCGATCAAGACGACACCGCGTAACGGCGGTCCGATTGATGACGCATTTAAAGAGTCGATGCCTAAAGATGCCTATGCGATGTGGAACAAACTGAACAAATCGCTTATCGCTCCGACAGCAGGTGAAACACTTGACTGTACAAACTGTGGTGAGTGTATCGCCGTTTGTCCGGTAGGTGCTATTGTCAGCCATGATTTTCAGTACCGTACCAATGCTTGGGAACTGAAGCAGGTCCCTGCAACGTGTGGTCACTGTAGTTCAGGTTGTCAGATCATCTATGAGAAGAAGCATACCAGTATCGATGATTCAAGCGAGTCTCTCTACCGTGTCAAGAATGACTGGAACTACCAGACTCTGTGTGGTGCGGGACGTTTCGGTTATGATTATGAAAACCGTGTAGAGGGTAAAGATGAAGCAGCTTTTGCCAAAGCGGTAGAAGCTCTTAAAAAAGCGGATGCTATTAAGTTCTCAAGTGAGATCACCAATGAGGAAGCTTCGATCCTTCAAAGTTTCAAAGAGAAGCTGGGCGTGAAACTTATCAATGATGAGGCGCGAAGTTACAACAACTTCCTTAACGCTTACGGTGAGATCTCAGGGAGTAAACTTCCTGCGAGCACACTGAAGACGGTTCATGCTTCTGACTTCGTTATCTCAGTCGGTACGGCACTGAAAACAGACAATCCGGGTGCACGTTTTGCGATGAATAACGCGATGGCTATGAACAAGGGTGCGGGAATCTATTTCCACCCGGTAGAAGACAGCGTTATTGCAGGGATGAACAAGGGTGTTATCTCAGTGAACCATAAAGTGGGGCAGGAAGAGGCGGTTCTTTATCTGATCCTGGATCTTTTCGGTAAAAAAGATGCGATGCCTTCTGCTTTGGCGGATTATCTTGCATCATTCCACTCTCAAAAGACGATCACGGTAGAAGAGACGATCAAAGAGAAGGTCGTTGAAAAAGTGATGGTTAAAAAGGTCAACGAAGAGACAGGCGAAGAGGAAGAGGTTGAAGAAGAGAAGACAACGATGGTTCCTAAAAAGGTATCCAAAGAGGTCGAAGTCGATGAGAACAAGCTTCTTGAGATCGTCGGAGCTGACGCTAAGTTTATGGAAGACCTGGATAAGCAGCTGAAGAAAAAAGAGTCTTTCATCCTTATGGTAGGTGAAGATTGCTACCGTCACAAGAATGCGAAAAACATCGCACGTCTTGCGGCTATGGTAGAGAAGTACTCTGACTTCAACCTTGTAATCATCCCGCCACGCACCAACTCACTGGGTGTGGCACTGATCTGTGATATGGATGAAGATGCATCCGGTTTCACGGTAGGTTACAACGTACCGGCTGACTTTACACTCTCTGCTTACGGCAAAGGTGATCTTGATATCCCGGCACTGAACCAGCAGGAGGGTACATTCACGACCGCTAACCAGCGTGTGGTACCAACCAATGCGGCACTCGATTACAACGGTTATGTTCTTAATGACCTGGCGAATGCGGTACTGGGTACAGAAGTACGTTATACGGTGGAGCGCACAGCAGGTTTAGGTGCGTTTGCCGGATTCAAATCTGAGCAGTTTGATGATCTGCCAAATGAGTTCACAAATGAAGGTGAAGAGCGTCGCGGTTATGCACTGGAGACGATCAGTGTTGCAACAGCGGCTGATGAATCGGTAGCACCGTTTGGGGATGCTATGAGTGCCAATATCTACCATGCAGACCCGGTCCTTCAGTTTAGTGATGCTACAGCCAATACCAAACAGCTTCAGGCTAAAGGCGGGGTTTATATCTCTGCAAAGCTGGCTGAAACGCTTGGTGTGGCAGCAGGTGATAAGGTATCTGTTGAGGCTAACGGAACGAGTTTAACGTTAGATGTCAACGTTGATAGCAAGATTGACGGAGAGATCGCTTTTGTAAGCAAATTTGACTCATCAATCGATACAGCAAAGCTGTTTAACGGCTATCGCTTTAATCAAGCTACAATTTCAAAGGTGTAATGAATGGAAACTTCTATGTTAATTGAAACGCTGATCAAAATTCTTTTGATCGTACTGATTTTCTCGGGACTAGCGGGATTCGGTACCTATATCGAGCGTAAGATTCTTGCTTTTATGCAGCGTCGTCTGGGGCCGATGATCGTAGGTCCTTACGGTATCTTGCAGTTTGTTGCGGATGCTATTAAACTTTTTACGAAAGAGGATATCATCCCTTCGAATGCGGTCAAGGGTATCTTCGTAATTGCACCGATTATTATTGTAGTCGCAGTATTTACAGCGTTTACAGCGGTTCCTCTGTTCCCTCAGTTTACGGTATTCGGCTATACGGTTCATCCGATCGCATCGGATATCAACGTCGGTCTGCTTTTCGCGCTGGGCGTAATGGCCGTAGGTATGTATACACCGCTTCTGGCAGGTATGGCATCAGGTAATAAATGGTCACTTATCGGTGCGGCACGTTCGGTTATACAGCTTCTATCTTTTGAGGTAGTTACGGGTCTGTCGATCCTTGCTCCATTGATGCTTGTCGGTTCTTTGTCACTGATCGATATCAATGAGTACCAAAAAGATGCGGGCTGGTTGATCTGGTCACAGCCGGTGGCGTTTGTACTTTTCATGATCTCAGGTTTTGCCGAGACAAACCGTACACCGTTTGACCTTACAGAGCATGAAGCAGAGGTTATCGGTGGTTACCATACAGAGTACTCAGGTATGAAGTGGGGTATGATGATGATCGGTGAGTATGCCAATATGTTCCTGGTAGCATTCTTGGCAAGTATCGTATTCCTTGGTGGTTACGGTGATGCAGGTTCTATAGTTAACGGAGAGGCTGTGACAGCAGCATGGGGCGGACTGTTCCTGATTCTAAAAGTTTCGTTCTTCTTCTTTTTCTTCCTATGGACACGTGCTGCATGGCCTCACGTAAGACCGGATCAGTTGATGTGGTTATGTTGGAAAGTTCTAATGCCGGTAGCGGTGATCAACGTTGTGATCACTGGTATCGTGATGATGTGGTAAGGGGGAGATTGTGAGTCTAGAACAATTTAAAGATAGAAACGTATCGCAAAACTACATTCCTGTAGATATCGAAACATATCCTACTTCATGGTGGGAGAAGTTTACTCAGGTAATGAAGCGTACATTTAAAGGTGAGCTTTTTGTCGGTCTGTGGGTAGTATTCCGCGAGATGGTCAAATTCAATATTCATACGGTTCAGTATCCGTTAGAGCGTCTGCCGATCGGTCCTCGCTACCGTGCAGTACATAAGCTTCTACGCCTTTGGGATTCCGGATACGAAAGATGTATCGGTTGTGGTCTTTGTGAAAAGATCTGTATCTCCGACTGTATCCGCATGGACACTAGAATTGATGAAAACTCCCGTAAAGAGGTAACTGAGTATACGATCAACCTGGGTCGTTGTATCTTCTGCGGTTACTGTGCAGAGGTTTGTCCGGAACTTGCGATCGTTCACGGTCCACGTTATGAAAACGCATCAGAGCAGCGTGCTCACTTCGTCCTCAAAGATGATATGTTAACACCTATGGATATGCTGACAGCCAAAGAGCAGGCTGAGTATCCAGGTTTTGGTGCCCTAATCCCAGGAAGCGATAGCGATGTCAAGAAGACACCGCTTGCGTACTAAAAGGAGCGTAAATGTTTGAAGCGTTTGCATTTTATTTTTTCTCAGTCGTAGTTTTAGTCTCATTCACCGTTACGGTGATGGCTAAAAATGCGCTCTATTCAATGACTTCATTGGCAGTGGGAATGATCATGATCTCAGGTTATTTCTTCCTGCTTAATGCTGACTTCCTGGGTGTAGTCCAGATCATTGTCTATACAGGTGCCGTTATGGCTATTTACGCATTCGGTATGATGTTTTTCGATACGATCAAAGATGTTTCAGAGAAGAACCCAAGCGGTAAGCTTGTCTTCGTACTTGCTGGCCTTAGCGCACTTTTGGTTGTTGTGATGTTTGCTACACCTTTAGTCTCTGAATCTATCGTAACAGAAGGTATGCAGGCGTTCTATCCGATGGCTGAACAGACTGTAGTCCTAAACGGTGAAGCGGTAAGCCAGGTTGTTAAAAACTCTGAGACGGTAGGTATGGTTTTGTTTACCAAATACCTTATCCCGTTTGAAGTCGCGGCGGTTATGCTTCTTGTTGCGATGATTGCAGGTATTATCCTTGCCGGTAGAAAGATGGATCAAAGTCTTACACTGATGAGTGACAAAGAAATCGAGGAGAAACTACAATCATGATGGAAATTGGATTAACGCATTATCTGGTTGTTGCGACACTTATGTTCGGTATCGGACTTGTCGGTGTCATTCGTCGTAAAAACCTTTTATTGCTATTTTTCGCAACAGAGATTTTGCTTAATGCCGTGAATGTGGCTCTAGCAGCTATCTCGGCAGCATACGGTGACCTTACGGGTCAAATGTTTGCTTTCTTCATTATCGCGATTGCCGCGAGTGAAGTCGCAGTAGGTTTAGGTTTGTTGATTGTCTGGTACAAGCGTAAAGGTCATGTCGATCTTGATGAACTTGCGACAATGAACGGTTAGGGGATATGATGGAAAAATATTTATATATTGCACTTTTTGCTCCATTCGTAGGATCTTTGTTCGCGGCGATGTTCGGTGCGAAAAAGAAGACATTGATGACAGGTCTTGTCACTTCGGCTCTTCTTTTCGCTTCATTCGTATCTGCGGTTATCCTTTTGGTGCACGTAGTCAGTACTGGCGAGACAGTACATGTTGAGATGATGGAGTGGATTGCCGCCGGTAATCTTTACATTCCGTTCGGTTTTCAGGTAGATCAGATTACAGCGGTCATGATGTTGGTCGTGACACTGGTTTCAACGATCGTTCATGTCTACTCTATCGGTTATATGGAGCATGATAAAGCGTTCAACCGTTTCTTTACATGGTTATCTGCGTTCGTATTCTCTATGATGATCCTTGTTATGAGTGACAACTTCGCCGGCCTTTTCATCGGTTGGGAAGGTGTCGGTCTTTGTTCATGGGCACTGATCGGTTTTTGGTACCACAAAGAGTCTGCTACTTGGGCGGCTAACGAAGCGTTCATCATGAACCGTATCGCTGACCTTGGAATGCTGCTGGGGATTTTCCTTATCTACTGGCAGACAGGTTCACTGCAGTACGACGCGGTATTTGCAGCGGCTCCGAACCTTAGCATGGATATCCTGATCTGGATCGGTATCCTTCTGTTTGTCGGTGCGATGGGTAAATCGGCTCAGTTCCCGCTTCACCCATGGCTTGCGGACGCAATGGAAGGTCCGACTCCGGTTTCTGCACTGATTCACGCGGCTACGATGGTTACAGCGGGTGTCTACCTGGTTATCCGTGCCAACCCTATCTATGACCTGATCCCTGACGTAGGGTATTTTATCGCAAGCCTTGGTGCCTTCGTAGCGATCTTCGCTGCATCTATGGCACTGGTTAACCGTGATATGAAACGTATCATCGCCTACTCGACACTCTCCCAGCTTGGATATATGTTCGTTGCGGCGGGTCTGGGTGCTTACTGGGTTGCACTGTTC
>JBFEYF010000019.1:0-18638 GCA_041562295.1 Sulfurimonadaceae bacterium | reverse complement strand
CCTGAATTCATCGTTGAGCAGGAGATGGATAACCACCTTAACCGTAAAGCTCAGAGCATGAGTGAAGAAGAGATCAATGAGATCAAAGATGATGCTGAAAAAGTCAAAGCTCTGCGTGAAGAGTTCCGTGATGAAGCAACAAAATCTGTAAAAGCGACCTTCATCATCGACGCATTGGCCATGGCTGAGAACGTACGTGTAGATGAGCAGGAAGTTCAGCAGACTATCTTCTACGAAGCGATGCAGATGGGTCAGGATCCACAAGCGATGCTGGATCAGTACAAAAAAGCGGGATACCTGCCTGCAATCCAGATGGCTATGGTAGAAGATCGTGTTCTATCTAAACTTCTTGATGCAAAGATGAAAGAAGAGTAAAATGAGCTACATTCCTTACGTTATCGAAAAGACTGGGCGCGGCGAGCGCTCCTATGATATCTACTCTCGTTTACTAAAAGACCGTATCGTGATGCTTAGCGGTGAAGTGAACGACCAGGTAGCATCTTCGATCGTAGCTCAATTTCTTTTTTTAGAAGCAGAAGATCCTGAAAAGGATATCTACTTCTATATCAACTCTCCGGGCGGTGTCGTCACTGCCGGTATGAGTATTTATGATACGATGAACTTTATCAAACCCGATGTTTCGACTATCTGTATCGGGCAGGCAGCATCCATGGGTGCCTTTTTACTCAGTTCCGGAGCGCAGGGTAAACGTTACAGCCTTCCCAACTCCCGTATCATGATCCACCAGCCTTTAGGCGGAGCCCAGGGACAGGCGACAGATATTCAGATCCATGCCGAAGAGATCATGCGTATGAAAAGGGATCTGAATAAAATTTTGTCCAAAAATACAGGCAAGACTTTGAAGCAGGTCGAGAAAGATACCGAAAGAGATAATTTTATGTCAGCAGAAGATGCGGTAAAATATGGTATGATTGATAAAGTTATTGAAAAGCATTAAGCATTTAAAGGATAGCGCGTGGTAGTAAAAAAGAAGCGAAGAGACATCAGCGACTTAGATCTAGGTATGCCTGAAGCTCCTTCGTTTGATGGATTGGATGTACCGGATTTAGGGCTTCCTGATACTCCTGCACCAGACGCTATGCCTTTGGCTTCACCGGAAAGTAATCTGGAGAAGCTCTCATCAGAAGCGGTTTCCGCACTGATAAAAGACGGTGTACCGCCGATTCCTACCAATTTCCAGCTCTATTTTGACCGGATGCTCGAAGATCTCCCCGAAGAGGTCCAAAACGAAATCCAGGCGATGATGGAGCTTGAAGACTCCAATAATGACGAGCAGGCTATTGCTTTGGAGCAAAAGATCAAAGGCGCGTTTCGATCGATCAAACAGCTTTTGCAGATCTCGTCAAACCTTTATAAAAACATGACATTGATGTCAAGAATCCTCTCCAAGCGTCAAGCCGAGCTAAGCCAGGTCAAAGATCCGGATCTTAGAAATGTCGTCAAGACGCTTCAGGCAGATGTGAGCAAACTGGGCACGATCCTGGACAAACAGATCTCCAATATGAAGACCCACTACCAGGATACTGCCGATATCGTCAAAGAGGTCGAGCAGGGATCGATCTTCGACCAGCAGTTCGGTGTCTATAATAAACGCTACCTTCTTACCAAACTTGATGCGGAAGCGCAGCAGGTCGCACAGTTTAAACACAACAGTTCTTTGGTAACGGTGACTTTGACCAATGAGATCCGTGACATGGTACCGAGTGAGAAGGCAGTACTTCTAATGGAGCGTACTGTGGCCAGACTTCTGATGAAGACATCGCGCCGTAGTGATATCGTTGCCCACTATTCACAGGGTGTCTTTGCGATGCTTTTAAAGCATACTGACCTGACCAATGCGGAACGTGCCTCGGGACGTCTGGTTGACCTTGTTCGTTCAACCAACTTCTTCCTGGGCGAAAAAGAGGTTATTTTGGGCGTTAATATCGGTATTGCCAACATCTCTGCATCGCGTACACCGGAAGAGACACTTCTGGCTGCATTGGAAGCGATGAAAGAGGTCAGCCTCGAATCCGAAAACTATGTAAAAATTGCCAGCAGCGACCAGCAGCAGTAAAGATCTTAAAAACCTATGCTTAGAGACGTTATTACCTACCCCAATACTATATTAAAACAGGTATCCGAACCTGTCGCTGAATTCGATACAAAACTTCATGAAATACTTGATGACATGTATGATACGATGATACAGCAAAACGGTATCGGATTGGCAGCTATTCAGGTAGCACTGCCCATACGTGCACTTATTTTGAATATCCCGACCGAAGAGGGAGAGCAGCGGATCGAAGATCTTATCGAGATGATCAATCCCCAGATTATTGAAAGCCACGGTGAGACGACTTATCAGGAAGGGTGTCTCAGCGTACCTGGCTTTTACGAAGATGTCGAGCGATTTGAATCCGTAACCGTCACCTACTATGATCGTAATGCCCAAGAGCATACCCTCAAGGCAGACGGTCTGCTTTCTGTTGCTATCCAGCATGAGATCGACCACCTTGACGGTAAACTCTTTATCGAAAAACTCTCCTATATGAAGCGCAAGAAGTTTGAAAAAGAACTGAAAAAACAGCAACGCGAAAAAAAGAAAAAAATTTAACTATTTATAATATGTTATTATATGCCATTCACAAGTGGTAACAGAAAGAGTATTGATGGCTGAACCGAACTATTTTTATATCTATTTACGTAAACAGATCCCTATTCTTTCGATCCTCTCCCTCTTTCCGGGACTGGGTTATATCTTCCTGGGTTATCTAAACGACCTTCTTATACCGGCACTGCTTTGGTACCTTTTTATTCTCTTTGTATCCGTACGCGGCCACTATCTTTATTTTGCATACGATAAAGAGAAGATGAGCAAAGATGCCCGCTTGCGATGGTATATCAAGCTTCGCAACTACTATTATATGCTTTTTTCCGCATGGACAGCTATCTTTGTGGTCTATGTCCCCTACCATCAGCAGCACCTCAATGACATCGCCATCTTTACACAGATCGGGGCTTCCGTCGTTGCATCGGCACTTCTTTTTTACGATAAACGTCTCTTTTACCCTATTCTGGCCATATTGATCCTCCCTTTGATCATCTACTTTTTCATGGTAAACGAGTGGTACGCTTATATCCTGGGAATCTTCTCTATCGTACTGGGCTGGGTACTGCTATATGCTACCGAAAGTGCCCATAAACTTTTACGAAAGACCAAATATCAGGCCTCTCATGATGCGCTGACCGGCTTTTACAACCGATCGTACATGATCAATGCCCTGCAGGATACGATAAACTCGCTTGAAGATGAAAAAGATTACGCCTATCTTTTTTTGATCGATCTGGACCACTTTAAAACGATCAATGACACCCTGGGGCATGATGTCGGTGACCTGCTCTTGCAGGAAGTCGCCGAACGTATGCAACGTATTCTTGGTCAGGAACACCTTATCGCCCGTCTGGGAGGGGATGAGTTTGTTGTCCTCTCAAACCGTACCTTTACCAAAGAGCGTGCACGAAAAGAGGCCTCCTATTATGCCTATGAGCTTTTGGAAAGTCTCAAACAGACCTACCATATCCAACAGCAACAGCTATACATCAGTGCCAGTATCGGTATCAGTATCATAGACAACACCAAGATCAAAGCCAACGACTATATCAAAGAGGCTGATATTGCGATGTATCAGGTCAAGGCGAGCGGCCGGGACGGTCTGTTTTTGTTTAACGAAGAGATGTCTCAGCGTGTAGAAAAACATATGGAGATCGAGTCGATGCTCCATTTTGCCTTGGGCAATGATGAGATCTGCCTCTATTTCCAGCCACAGTTCGATACAAACCTCTCGATTGTCGGTGCCGAGGTCCTTGTCCGGTGGCGTAATGACCGTTTAGGTTTTATCTCACCGGCAGAGTTTATTCCCTTGGCAGAGCAGACCGGTCACATGACGGAACTAGGCAACTTCATCCTTGAAAATGCCTTTAAAACCCTGGCCCAATGGGAGAGTCAGGGGATTACCCTGGATCAGTTTTCCATCAATATCAGTATGCGACAGTTTTTCCACCACAATTTTATCAGCGACGTTCGCCAGCTTTGTAACCGCTATCTTAATGACAGGCTGCAGTCTAAGCTGATCTTCGAAGTGACCGAGACACTGGCCGCTGAAGATATTAAGAAGATGACATCGATTATGGAAGAGCTTAAGCACGACGGCATCCGCTTCTCCCTGGATGATTTCGGTACAGGCTACTCTTCGTTAAGCTACCTGCGCCAGATGCCTATCGATGAGCTCAAAATCGACCGTTCGTTTGTCAGCGGCATCGAGTATACTCAAAGTGATAAGACGTTGATCCAGACCATTATCAATATGGCCCAGACCTTTGACTTTTCCGTCGTCGCCGAAGGCGTCGAGACACAGATGCAGTGCGATTTCCTTATCGAACACGACTGCGACCTTCTGCAGGGCTATTTCCTCTCTTCTCCGCTTCCCAAGGAGGGTTTTGAGTCCTTTTATAAGAGTTCAAAGCAGACAAAGCCTGATACGATCCAGGGGATGTATATCTAATCTTTACCCCTTGGTAGTGTGAACGAATACCCCGTTAAACGCTTTGGGCGGATTCTCGATATAGTGTTCGCACCGTTCGATATAGATATCATAGATCTTCAGATTCGCTTTATGCTCCCAGCTGTTAATCTCTTTGAAAATCTCTAACGCCGCTTCAAATTGGGCATCTTTGTAAAGCTCAATACCCTTATGATAGTAATCAAGCTCCTTATAGAGCTCTTCACGGGAAGCATAAAAGAGTGTACTCCCCTGATCCTCTTTGAAGTCATGGATCTGCCAGATCTCCACGGGTTCTTTTTTTCCTTTTACGGTTACAAGATCGATAAACCGGTAGATGTACTCCCCTTTGAGCTGTTCTTTGGTAAAGTTAGAGACGTTCAAACGGGAGTTATAATATTTACAGAGTGACTCAAGACGCGATCCCAGGTTAATAGGGTCCCCTATGGCAGTATAATCCGAACGCCCCGTAGAACCCATCTCCCCCACAATGGCGATACCGGTATTCAGGCCGATACCGATATCGACTATGGGGATATGATTGCTGTCTGCCATCTTGACGACATTGGCATATCTTGGATTTGCTCTTATGCTCTCATTAAGATCTTTGAGTTTATAAAGTTGTCGCAGACTCGCTATAACGGCTCTGTCGGCATGGTTTTGGACATCATGCGGCGCATTCCAGTAGGCCATAATCGCATCACCGATATATTTGTCGATCGTACCGTGCTCTTCAATGATAATCTCCGTCATCGGCTCCATGATATCGTTCATCAACTTGATCAGCGACTTGGCATCGCCCATCGCTTCAGAGATATTGGTAAAGCCTCGTACATCGGAGAAAAAGACCGTAATCTCGCGCTCGGCACCTTCCCAGGACTCTGCATCGGCATGTTCGAGGATATCCTCCATAACTTCCGGACTCACTTTACTGGCGAATTTACCCTTGATCAAATTCTTCTGCTTGGTCTCAAGAAAATAGTTCAAGACCATCGATACGATATAGACCGAAATGGATAAAAAAACTACGTCAAAAAGGATATTGAGTGCGATACCCCGGCTAAAGAGCATATAGTAGTTGAAACTGAGCTGCGCGACAATATCAAGGGTCAACACCAAGAGTGTCATAAAGGCACTTTGGTGCCCAAGAAGAATTGCTAATGTGAGACCGACAAAGAAGATCACCGCAATATCTGCGGCGATGACCCAGGAGGGTTTGGAGATAAAGTCTCCCTTTAGGATATTGTCAATGACGTTAGCATGGATCTCAACACCCGGATAGACATTATCATAAGGCATGGCCCGCAGATCCAGCAAACCGGCTGCCGACGTACCGATAAGGACAAACTTTCCTGCGACATCTTCGGGTTTAAAGTCACCTTTATAGATATCCACAGCGGAGAGATAGGGAAAGGTAAAAGCGGGACCGCGGTAATTGACAAGGAGCCTGCCATATCGGTCTGTAGGTATTTCCAGAGCACCGGACTGGATTGTCTCAACGCCGATATTCTCACTGTAGTTGAGATAGACCCTGTTGGCTTCGGTCATGATTCTGATCATCTCCATGGAGAGTGAGGGGTAAACGACACCTTCATGTTTCATCACCAGCGGAACACTTCGGATAATCCCCGAATCATCATCCGGAAGCGTGTTGAAAAAACCGCTTGAATAGGCGTTCTTTTGTAAAGGGGGGATATTGAGCACCGCCCTAAAAGGTTCAAAAAGAAAATCCTGTTCTGGCTTATTGCGTTCAATAAAGATAGCCGGTACGTTGGGAGCCCCGCTTTTTTTCACGCCGTCATCTTCCATCCGAAAGACATAACCGAGAATCGTCGGCGTATTGGCTACCGTCTGGGCAAGGATAGTGTCATAATCCTCCACCCCTTTGGTGTCATATCCAAGCTCTTTAAGAACTTTGGCGGGATTAGAGTTGTCATATTCGGCAAAAACAATATCCAGCCCGATGATACCGGCTCCGGCGTCGGTCAGATTCTGCAGGACTTTGGCAAAATCTTTGCGCTTCCAGGGCCACTGCCCCATCTCATGCAATGACCTCTCATCGATATCGATGATAACAACATTCTCCGAGGGTTTGACAAAACCCCTGGCCAGGAACATATAATCTCTGAGCTGATTGTCAAGTGCCTGAAATTTGGCAGGCATGACCAGGTAAGCGATCGTCGTCAACAGTGCCATACCCAGACCTACGATAATCTGTATCTTCAGACGCCCCATCTATTCTCCATTGTATACATAGTGGACAGCTCAAGCCGCCACCTTTTTTACTATTGTACCCTTTTAGCTTTCAAGTTCGATGGTTATCATCTGGTCGATGATCAGGTCATAGGCATTCTCGCCGTCCGTACTGGTGTAAACGGTATAAGCATTGCCCTCACTTTCAAAGGATATCGCATTACCGTCACTGTCTGTTTTGATCTCCCAGTCTGCCGCATTAAGCGTCAAGACATGTTCGTCATGCTCGCCGCTGACGATCTCCAGCCGACTCTCACCCGGTGCGATCTGCATCACATCTTCGATGCTCAGGTTCTCCATATTGATCTGATCTTCGCTTAAATCGATACGCTGTACATCATCCAGATTTTCAAAATCCAACACTCCTTCGCTCATCGTAAACGGCGACGCCGTATCCATCGCCTGGGTATCTACTGCATCCAAAGAGGTCTCGATGACGGTAAATGTCGGTGAGATACTCCCTTCAGGAAGCGGATCATCAGAGATGACCTGCAAGGTCAACTCGCCGTTAAGCGTAGCCAACGAAGAGATCTCCTCTTCTCCCAGTGTCCATACCCCCTCTTCATAGATTCCGATATCATTTCCGTCACTATCTTGTAAACGGACACTCTCATCCAGACCGTCTATTTGAAGTTCGGTCATAGCGTCATCCATCGGTACGCTTGAAAGCGTCATCTCATAGGCATAGGTATCGGCAACCTCATAGCTTACATCTTCGACAAAAAAGGATGTAAACCTTCCAAGAAGACCGTCATCTGTAGTCAGCACAAGATATTGAAAATCTCCGTCCACAACGTCACTGTTGATTGTCAAGACCCCGCTATTTCCCAAAAAGGAGCTGTCATAACTTTCGTCACTCCCCAGCAGTGAATCGATAAATCCGAAACTTGCCTGACCTACCTGTTCCATGTTCTCATCAAAAGCGATCCAACGCCCCGATTCAAAGAAGTTCATTTTGTTGATACTGACTTCGATATTATCCGTCGGGGTATCGAGTGAGATGACAAAAGCCTCATCTCCGGAGATCGCTTTGGTATCGCCTTTTCCGCCATCTCCGATGATGCCGTACCCTTTATTATGTTCGGAGACGACATCGGTCTGGGCACTATCCAAATTCAATGTCGTAGCATCGGGATCAAAGCCCGCATCAGCTGTAAAACCGTACAGCGTAGTATCCGCTATTCCGTACGTCGTTCCGGAAGACGCGGCATTCTCATAATCTACGGTAAACTCTACAGAACTGGTATCTATCACGATCGATGCTGCTGCACTTTGAGATATGTTGCCGGCCGAATCTGTAGCATTGACATAAAAGAGGTAACTCCCCTCTTCCAATGCTCCTGTCGTTACCGACCAGCTTCCCGCATCATCTGCCGTAACCGTGTAGCGTTCCCCGCCCAGTTCAATAGCCACTGCTGAACCGCTCTCTGCGGTACCTTCGATCGAAATCAGGCCGGTAGTATCCACATCGACGCTGTTAACGGTAGGTTCACCGGGAGCCAGCGTATCGATAATCAGACTTTGTACAACCGAACTGCCGCTGGTATTGCCGGCACTGTCAGTCACGACGGCTGTCAAAGTATATTGGCCATCTTCCATGCCACCTAGCGTCAAACTCCAGCTGCCGTCAGACGCTGCCGTCGTCTCGCCCAACTCACTCTCTCCGCTGTAAAGTCTCACTGTGGATCCGGCTTCCGCACTACCCGTTACGGTCGGTGTCGCATCGTTGGTCACGCCAAGCGCATCGATGACCGGTGCATCCGGTGCCGTTGAGTCGATCGTTATGCTGCTGCTT
Source organism: Sulfurimonadaceae bacterium (assembly GCA_041562295.1). Taxonomy (GTDB): domain Bacteria; phylum Campylobacterota; class Campylobacteria; order Campylobacterales; family Sulfurimonadaceae; genus JBFEYF01. The sequence continues at coordinate 10,028 of JBFEYF010000019.1, read as the reverse complement.
GTTGTCTCAGATACATTGCCTGCACGGTCGGCTACCGTAACCGAAATATCGTACGTGCCGTCCACAGTCTCATCCAGGGTTACCGACCAGATACCGTGATCATCGGCCACGGTCGTATAGGTTTTGCCTTCGACAGTCACTTCCACACTGCTTAACGCTTCACTCGAACCGCTGATCGTTGGCGTCGCCATGTTAGTCAGATCCGAACTTTCGATACTCGGTTCTACCGGAGCTGTGGTATCCAGGGTAAAGACAATCGGATCGGACATATCACTGGTAGTCCCGCCCGGTGCAATCACCTGGGCTGTCAAAGAGTGTGTTCCGTCTTCCAATGCATCAGGCTGAAACTCAAAAGTCTCGCTAGCATCAACCGTAATCGAGCCGATCGGTTCATTATTGTCATAGACCTCTACCACACTCCCTTCCGGCGCCGTACCGCTGATGGTCGGGACACTGTTGGTAAAGCCGTCTTCACTGAGTGTAAGTAGCGAGAGTGTGGGTGCCTCGGGCGTTAGTATTTCTGCGCCACGATCCTCAAAATCCCCCCTCGGCTGCGTATCTTGGGAGGTAAAGCCCTGTGTCTGAGGCATATCCCCCGTCTGTGTCGTCGTCTCCTCGACTTCGATACGCTCTTCGATCTCCGCTTCGTCTACCTGGGAAGTCTGCACCGTGCCACCGGCTGCCGTATCCTCCATCTCCTCAAGATCGATCTCTTCGATTATATCGCCTTGAGTCGTATCATCCGAAGCCAGATAAACCTCGTCGACCTCCTCTTCCTGCGCTTCGGCTACCTCTTTGGAGATCCCTTCGGCACTCTCAAGGTCTACTACCACTTCTGCGTCATCAAAAAACTCCAGTTTGTAGACAGTCTCGTCAATCAAAGCCGTCTCACCTTCACCCAAAGACATCTTACAGCCGTTGTTAAACGTGATACTCACATTGGAAGCGCTTCCCGCCGATATGACTTCACCTTCAAAGATCTGATCTCCGGCACCTACTGTACGCTCATATCCGTCACTGCTTACCGCGGTGACTGTCCCTGCCGATTCAGAGATGATTCCGATTGCTTCTGCCATGACTTATCCTTTTTTTGAGTTCTTCTGTTTCATTATATAACGCTCACCATCAAATGACAATAGTACTTTTTTACTAGATAGATCATTTTTATGATAGGTACAGTTTCTCTCCCCTTGTGCTATAATGAATGGATGTAAGCGTGAAGGTGGGTACAATGAAATATATCATGATGTTTATGTTACTGGCTACAGTACTTTTTGGAGATATAGGAAAAATCATCTATACCAAAGGAGATGTTTTTTTACTTCGGGGTAAAGAGCTTAAAGCTGCCGCTGTTGGCACGCTATTAAAGGAGCAAGATACGATCATCACCAAAGATGAATCGCTGGGGAAACTTTTGATGGCGGATAACTCAGCCGTATCGATCGGTAGTAACAGCGAATTCAGTATCGAATCCTACCTTTTTGGCGAGAAGAAGAACCATGCCAAATTTAAAGCGCGTAAAGGTGTCTTTCGTATGATCACCGGGAAAATCGCCAAAATATCACCCGATAAGTTTAAACTCAAAACCAAAACGGTAACGATCGGTATTCGCGGTACGATCTTTTCAGGTATTATCGAAAAAGATAAAGAGGAGTTTTTCTGTGAAAAAGGTGCTATTTATATCACCAGCCAGGGTGTCACTGTAGATATTGCCAAAGGGTTCAAAAGCTCCGTAAAACCGGGCCACCCTCCGATAAAAGCAGCTCCTTATAAAGCTTCTGATCTTCAAAAGGTGCGTTCTCATACAAGCAGCTGGAAGAATAAAGAGTGTGAAGCCTCTTTCTAGCCGGCTTTGCTGACTAAAAGGGCCAAGGCTACCCGGCTTTTGAGTCCCAGCTTTTCAAAGATAGAAGCGATATGAAGCTTCACGGTATTTTGCGAAATATCAAGATCCTGGGCGATCATCTGGTTGCTTTCACCTTTGGCAACCAGTAAAGCCACCTCTTTTTCTCTATCCGTCAATCCCTTAAGCAGATCTTCTGCTTTGTTGCCGTTTACGGCATTGATCCTTTGGACCACATGCTGCATCAGTTCGGGATAGAGCCAGATATTACCGCTGCTGACCACTTCTACGGCCTGCATCAAAACATCATCACTCATATTGGCATTACCGTATCCGCCTATATCATGAGATAAAAAAAGCTCTCCCTCTTCCAGCGACGGTTGACTTCTCAGTACCAGAGTGTTGTTCTTTGGAAAAGCTGCATGGAGTGCATCCAGTGCCTCTATGACACTCTTCTCATCGGCATCATCATGAAAAAGGACATAACTGTTCTCACCTACGGAACTTTTTAGATCTTCAAAGGCTCTACACTCTTTTACCTGATACTTTGAAGATAGTAAGGCTTCCCATCGCTGAGACAATCGACTGCTTTGTGTATATAGACATACGGTATTCATTATCGCTCCCTTAATGCATTCTCTTTGGCTTTGAGTATCGGTTTCATAATATAGTCCAAAACCGTCTTCTCACCCGTTAATATATCTACGGTCACCGTCATACCTGCCATGATTTTTAACGGCTTTTCCGCACTCCCCAGAAAACTTTTTTGCGTCTTGACGCGAACAAGATAGTAGCTTTCACCCCGTTCATTGGTAATCGTATCCGCACTGATATGTACTACCTTGCCGCGTAATCCACCGTAGATGGAAAAGTCATAGGCACTGAACTTGACGATCGCCTCCTGCCCCTGATGCAGATAGGCGATGTCAGATGGGCGCACCTTAACCTCCGAGACCAAGCTGTCTTCCAACGGAACGATTTCGATAATATCGCGTCCCGGGTGAATGACACCCCCGATCGTATTGACCAGAAGCTGTTTTACCGTCCCGTCCACCGGTGACCGCAAGAGTGTCCGCTGAACTTTGTCTTTCAGACTTGCCTTAGTCTGCTCAATACGTGCAATCTCGCTGATAACTTCATTATACTCCTTTTTAGCTTTATTGATAAACCCAAGTTTGACCTCCTGTATAGAGGTTTTGGCCTCCTTGATCTTCGACTGCAGGCGCGGGATTGCCAACTGTGCGGCATCCATATCACCCTGCATCTTCGACGCCTGCTGTTTCAGCTTTAAAAACTCAACTTCTGAAACCAGCCGCTTTTTTACCAGCGGCTGGGTCAGCTTGATCTCTTTGGATATCAGCTGGTATCTGCTTTTGAGCTCCGTATAACGGTTTTTGGCCTCTTTGATCTCGCTTCGGCGCTGTTTGAGCTGCTCTTCAAGAATGCCGGTCTTTTTTTGAAGCTGTTCGATACTTGAGTGAAACAGACTTTTCTCCTCGGCTACGATCTCGGGGAACCCTTCATGCAGACTCTTATCGAAACTGATCTCGTCGCCGCTGATCTGTGCCTTCAGACGTGCCGCCCTCGCCTTGAGTTCAGACAGGCGTATCTGGCTCTCCGCAAAACGCGACATAAAACCGACGCTTTCGATCTGCAAAAGCGGCTCTCCTTTCTTGACCAGATCCCCCTCTTTGATCATAATTTCGGCTACCGTTCCCCCTTCAAGGTGCTGCACCTTTTGTATCTGGTGGGAGGGGATCACTTTTCCGTTCGCCCTTGTGACTTCATCGATCGTCGCCTGGGAAGCCCAGATAATAAAACTGATGATGATGACAAACAGAATCCATACGACCATTCGGCTCTTTTGTGTCGATTTTTGAATCACCGCGGCAGAGAGACTGGACATAAAGCGCAGATCCTCTTCGGTGAAGTCACTCTCGCGTACCTCTTTGATATCTACATTGTCTATCGGTTTATGGATAACTTTTTCATAAATAGCCATATCTACTCCCCGCCTTCCAATGCTTTTAGCACCATCTCTTTTTTACCGTCGAGTACAATTCTTCCGCTATCCACAACGATAATACGCTCCACCAACTCCAAAAGTGCCGGTTTGTGGGTCACCAGTATCAGCGTCTTATCCTTCAATACCCCTTTTAGCCGCTTAATCAGCTTCTTCTCCTCACTGCCGTCTATAGAGTTAGTCGGTTCATCGAACATATAGATGGGGGCATCCATAAGCAGGGCCCTGGCGAGGGCGACACTTTGGGTCTGGCCGCCCGAAAGCCCCATGCCGCGCTCACCTATCTCCATATCAAAACCTTTGGGATTGCTGTTGACAAAACCTGTGATGCCGGAGATCTCTGCCGCTTTGATAATCTGGGCATCGGTCGCATCCTGTTCTTTGAAGGTGATATTATCTTTGATCGTCCCCTTAAAGAGCACCACATCCTGGGCCACATACCCGATACTTTTACGCACATCGGCGGGATCGATCTGTGAAAGTTCGATCCCGTCCATCATGATCGATCCCTCATGCGGTGTATAAAGACCCAGGATCAGTTTTTCGATCGTTGTCTTGCCGCTTCCGATCTTACCGATAATGGCGACTTTCTCTCCGGCCGCTATAGAAAAAGAGATATCTTCAAGTACATTGGTCCGGCTTCCCTGGTAGGCAAACGAGACGTTTTTAAACTCGATCGCTCCGCTAAGGTGGGGACGGCTGAGAAACTTCTTCCCCTTGGGACGTTCCACCGGCATATGCATGATCTCATCCAGGATCTGATAGGTCGTCTTGACATGCTCATAGTTGGAGATCAGTCCTGCGACCTGACCCATCGGCGCAATGGCACGGGATGAGAGAATCACCGTAGCGATCAATCCACCCATGGTCAGGAGATTGTCGGTGATCATATAAACACCGACGATAAGAATCGCCACGATGTTGACCTGGATCAAAAGCGAGGTCACGGTGACAATGGAGCTTGAAAGGATACGGCTTTTGATACTCTTTTGGGCGATATCGCCGCTGCTTTCCTCCCATTTCCACTGTGTCTGGCTTACCGATCCCAGAGTCTTTAACGTCTCCAGGCTGGCCAGACTCTCGATCAGCACCCCGTACTTTTTGGCCGCGGCATCATAACTGCTTTCTATACTCTCCTGCAGGGGTTTGCGGATAAGCGCTGTATAAAGCAGTATCAACAAGATGGTGATCATCGGCACCAGTACGATCACCCCGGCGATATAGTAGATGGTCATCAGGAAGATAAAGATAAAGGGAAGATCGATCAGCACCGACATCGTTGCCGAAGCGAAAAAGGAGCTGACAGCGGAAAACTCTTTGATATGGTTGGCAAAGGTCCCGATCGATTTGGGGTAGACGTCCATTTTCAGATCCATCACCCGTTCAAAAAGCATCGACGACATGATGACATCGTTTTTCTTGCCCGCCGTCTCCAGAAAGTAGGCCCGTAAAAACTTCAAAATCACATCGAAGACAAAGATAATCACAACACCGATGGCCAAGACCCACAACGTCTCGGTCGCCCCGTTGGGAACGACTCTGTCATAGACATTCATCGTAAAAAGCGGTGTCGCCAAAACAAAGATATTGATCAACAGTGACGCGATCAGGGTATCGCGGTAGATACCGCTTGAAAACTTGATCGTATCCCAAAACCAGTGGCGTTTGACGGTAGGCAGTTCTATAGACTCTTCCACCAGGACCTCATCTTCGAAATTCTTTTTGACATAAAATGCGAACCCGAGATACTCGGCTTTGAGATCATCAAAACTGATCCAGTTTTCATCTTCGCCCAGCTCCGGGATGATCACGTGGGCATGCTCTTTATGCGCATCGAAACCGGTCAATATGCAGGCCCCGTTATCTTTTAAAAGCAAAATGACGGGAAGGACCAGCGGAGATATCTCATGCAGATCTTTACGTACAAGGCTTGAGGTCAGACCGGCACGGCCAGCCGCACGGCTGAACTCCGATTTGGCACGGTCGATCGTAAAGAGATCCGGTGTCGATTTACCCTCCTCTATCGGGAGTCCTGCGATCAAAGACTCTGCAGAAAAAGGGCGCTTGAAAAGCTTGGTCATGATAACCAGCGATTCCAGTAATGCGTTGAATTTGACTATATCACCTTTATGTTCCACACCCGCTCCTTATTCGCCGAAATCCAGGGCATCTTTATCATCGCCGAGTTGATCCAGTGAGGTAAAGTTACTCTCATCATAATCCACAAACGGCTCCTTGGATTGAAGTTTGCGATCCATCTGCCGTATGATCTCATAAACAGATTTATCTTCGACATACTCTTTCTCGCTTTGAAGTTTTAGCGCGTCGGCTTTGGCTTTGAAATAATCGACCAGTCCGCCTATGGCATCCAGAGTACGAAACTTGGAAAGCATCAGGTCATATTTTGCCGCTTCATAGGACTGTCTGGCATTATTGTAATCGTTTCGGACATTGATGATATCCAAAAGCGTTCTCTTGCCGATACCAAACTCTGCATAATAGTCCTGCAGCGTCTTTTTGCTGAAATCACGCATCTTTTTTAGCAGCTGCAGCTGCCTGTCGATCTTGATCGTCGCGATCCATGAGGTCCCCAATCTGTTGACCACATCCCTTTTGGTGATGTTCAGATACTGGCTGTTTTGCATATAGGCTGCAAAATCCTTCTCCACCATCGCTTTATCCGCAAAACCGTTAAAGAGGTTGTAGCTGAGATAAAGCATCGCATAGGAGCTGTCGACACTGTACTCATAACCGTCGGTCTCATCCAGCCAGGAACCCTTGATCTCTAGATCCAGTGAGGGGTAGTAGACGGACTGACTCCTTTTATAGTTGCTTTTGGCACTTTTGATATTAAATTTGCCTGTCTGTATAGCCGGGTTGTTATCCATAGCGATCAACGCCGCATCTTCCAGCGTCTTGGGAAGGGTATAATCAAAAACCGGTTCTGTCAGGCTGTTAGCATCGATAGGACGTCCAAAGAGGGTCTCAAAGAGCACTTTTGATTGGATAAAGTTGTTTTCATGCACCACGGCATTGACTTCCGCCAGCGTCAGACGGCCTGATGCGAAACCAAGATCCGAAGCTTTTCCCATGCCTGAGTTGCTCTTCTCCTTGAGTTTGTTATAGATCTCTTTATGGGAAAAGACGTTCTCGCGGCTGATTTGTAAAATCGCTTTGTGCTTTATCATATTGATATAGCTTTCGAGCGTCTTCATCGCCACTGAGGCCTCATACTCATTCAGATACGATTGCGCAGCCTGGCTTTTATAGGCTCGGGCATCACTGTCATGGTAGGTGTAAAAACCGCTAAATAGGTTCCAGGATAGGGAGACTCCGCTATCCCTTCGTGTAACTTCTTCTCCCGTCTGGGCGGAGTAGGCAGGCGTGATCTCATCTTTGGCTACCCCTTTTCCGGCATAGAGATTGATCTTGGGGTAGTAGCCCGAACGTGCCAGATCCCGGTCCTGCTCGATACTTTCAAGGTTATAACGTTTCTCTTTGACTTCGGGGTTGCTTTGAAGCGTTTGAAAGACCGCTTCTTCGAGTGTCAGTGCCTGGAGAGGGAGTGTATATAAGACGGTTAGAGCTAAAAGAGGGCGTAGCGACAAAAAGATGTTAAATAGCCCGCGATCCTGCATTCTGCGCTTTACCTCTCTTAATGACTCATAAGTTATATATTATAATCTAATCTAACAAGCTTTGCAAGAGAACGTCGCAATAGGCGAAAATCCTATTTGGAGCGGATCGTAATTTTTCGGATTTTATGGGCATGAAAATCGGTGACGTAGATCGACCCCAGGTCATCTACAGCCAATCCTCTGGGGCTAAAAAACGCGGCATCACCCTCAAAACCGTCTTTGTCGCCGCTTTGTAATGAACCCGCGACACTTTTGACGATTCCCTCCGGAGTAATCATACGTATCTTGTGATTACCCGTATCGGCGACATAGAGATTCCCCGCACGGTCAAAGGCAAGCCCGGTAGGGTTATTAAAAGAGGCGCCGACCCCTTTACCGTCATGATAACCGCTTTTTGTATTTCCGGCAAAAGAGCGGACTTTGCCGTCGGGTGTGATCAGTCGGATCATATTATTGTCACTGTCGGCTACAAAGATACGTCCCTGACCGTCTATGGCGATCCCCGCAGGTCTATTAAAAGAGGCATAAAGCAGTGAACCGTCACGGGCACCGGGCGTTGCGTTACCCGCCAAAGTCGTCACATACCCCTTTGACGTGATCTTTTTGATCTTGTGGTTGCCAAGCTCTGTCACATAGAGGTTACCCTCCTTATCAAGCGCCAGATTATAGGGCTTGTTAAATGCCGCGGCTCGTCCCTGACCCTCTTGGTCCCCCGCCTTACCGCTTCCTGCCAAGACCGATACCATACCGTCAGGAGTGATCTTCCTGATAAGATGGTTATCGACCTCTGCCACGTAGATCGTACCTTCTGCATTGACGACGATACCGGTAGGACGGTAAAACGAGGCGTGCAGCGCCTGGCCTGTTTTGCTCCCCGCACTGCCGTCACCGGCGATCGTCACAGCTTTGCCATCCTCTATCATCCGGATACGGTGGTTGAAGGTATCGGCGACATAAAGTTTTCCAAACCGGTAGACAATTCCGGTAGGACGGTTAAACGTCGCATCATCCTTGGAGTCGTCACGCCCGCCCATATCACCGGTGCCCGAAAAGGTGTCAACAAAGGCACCGCACTTTCCGTACCCGCTCTCCCAGCTGCTCAGGCGGCTTTTTTTACCGTATTTAGAAGCTTGTACACGGTAGTAATAGTTACGGCAAAAATCGATTGCCCGGTCACGGTAACTCATGACAGTTACATTGTCATCTATGACCTTAAAAGGCCCATTGGGCGTTGTAGACCTGTAGATGATATAGTGTTGGGCCGGACTGCTTCGCCACTTCAGATCGATATGATAGGGTGAACTCCCGTCCGTTGCATGCAGTGCCGTAGGGTAATCAACACCGACATAGCCGCTGTCACTTTTGCTGAAAGGGCTGACAAACTCCCGGACTCTTCTCTTGACCCTGTAGTAATAGGTCACGGCAGGGTCCAGGCCCTTATCGACATAGTAGTCATCCCGAAGGGAGCTTGCGATCAGGGTATACCCCGTCTCTTTTTGCGTAGATCTGTACAGATCATACTCGGCTTCAGATCCCCCCTCTTCCCATGTGATAAAGATCCTTTTTTTAGAGCCGTCAGTCGCCCGTAACGCCTTTGGGGCTTCCACTTTGACATGCCCCTTGTCATATTGACTCATACGGCTGGGATATCTGCCTGCCGCACGGACTTTATAAAAGTAGTACCATCCGCGTTTCGCCTTCGTATCGGTAAAACGGCTCCCCCGAACACCCTTACCGACCCTTTCATAAGGCCCTTGGGAGTTTCGAGCACGGTATATATCATAAGCTTTGGCATCGGCGCTTGGCTGCCACTGCAGCTCAATGCCGTTGGGCGATGTACCGTCACCGGCCACAAGAGCTTGAGGCGCTTTGAGTCTGGCATACCCTTTGTCACTGCCGCTATATCTACTCCATCTGCCGTTTTGATACGCTTTAATCTTATAAAAATATTCTCTTCCCCGCCGAACCTCGCGGTCGACAAAACTGCTTCCGGTCAATGCATCCGAAAGCTTCTGCCACTTTTTACTTTGGGCATCATAGCGGTAGAGAGCATATTTTTGTGCCCCTTTAAATCCGCGCCACCAGATCTTGATCCCCTCTTTTTGCGTCCCGTTAGAGGCTATCACCTTCGGTGCCGACACCGATGCAAAACCTGTCACGCTTTGAGACTCCTCACTTCGTGTTTTGGCATTGAAGGCCACAACTTTATAGGTATACTCCAAACCCGCCTCGACATCCGCATCGGTAAATCGGCTTTGTATGAGGTTTTTTTGGCGTAACAAAAACTCGGCTTCATCGCTGCTTTTACGGTAAAGCTCATAGCGGGTAGCATCCTCGACTTCGGACCACTCGATACGTACACTCCCCTTCAGTGTTCCCTGTGTCGCCTCTATCTTTTGAGGTGGCTGCAGCGTCGACGTATCGAGCTCTACTTTTGAAAAGAAAGTATCAAATCCGAAAATAGCAAGCGTTACTGCAGCTATGAAAATAATTGAAAAAAACCAGATAATCCGTCGTTTGCGTT
>JBFEYF010000018.1:0-18949 GCA_041562295.1 Sulfurimonadaceae bacterium | reverse complement strand
TACCGTAATACTCAAAAAGTGTAATGGTATCCTTGACAACACTGTCAAGAAGTTCCATGGAATCACTCACCTGATGGCAGGCGATATTATTAAACATATCGATAAACTCGATCAGTACACTCTCCAAGGTATCGAAATACGGGGTATATTCGTGCAGTATGCGGGAAAGATAGATAGAGGAGAGATTGATTTTGGTAACATAACGCTCTTCATTATTACATTGGTAACAGTGTATAAACATCGACAGATCGTTAAGATACTCTGATAACTCGATTACATGGACACGGTCTATTTTAACGGCACCGCCTACTCCGCTACTTTGTAAAACACCCATAAGAAACTATCACTTTTTCTAATTTTTCCCTTTTCCTGTAATAGTAGCAAAAAATTTTAGTCAAATTAAGGGCAAACTATTATTTCATCTTATGCATAAAGATTAACATTCCTTTAATCTGCCCTATTCTAAACTGAGATATAACAATGAAAACAGTTTAAAGGAGTATGCTATGTCTACGATCACTATAACAGACAATAAAACAGGTAAAAGTTATGAGTTTCCGGTTTTACAGCCTACTGTCGGTCCCAATGTCATAGACATTAGAACCCTTTATGCCACAACGGGTATGTTTACCTATGACCCGGGATATACTTCTACGGCCAGCTGCAGCTCCTCTATCACTTATATCGACGGAGAAAAAGGCGAGTTGCGTTATCGCGGCTATGATATCGAGACTCTGGCTACACAGCATGACTACCTCGAGGTGTGTTATCTGCTCTTAACAGGAGAACTTCCCGCCAAAGATGAGGCGCAAAAATTTGATGCGGAGATGCGTAAACGCTCTTTTGTCCATGAAGGGTTGGTCAAACTCTTTTCGGCCTTTCCCGACAATGCTCACCCCATGTCCAATATGGCTTCAGCCATAGCGGCCCTGTCAAGTTTTTATTTCGAGCATCTGGATATGAGTAACCCTCAGGAGTTTCAGGTTATGGCGCGCCGGCTTATTGCCAAGATCCCTACCCTGGCCGCGTTTTCTTACCGGCACCATCTGGGGATCCCCTATATCTACCCCGATCTTGACCGCTCCTTTACGGAAAACTTCCTCTATATGATGCGGGCGTACCCAAGCGGCCCCAAAGAAGTTATCAAAGATGTAGAGGTCAAAGCATTGGATACGATATTTACCCTTCATGCCGACCATGAGCAGAATGCTTCCACATCGACAGTCAGGGCCGTAGCGTCAACCGGTGCCCACCCCTATGCCGCTATCTCCGCAGGTATCTCTGCGCTTTGGGGACGGGCTCACGGAGGAGCCAATGAGTCTGTTATAGCCCAGCTTGAGATGATCGGTCATGTAGATCGTGTCGATGAGTTTATCAAACGGGCCAAAGACCCGGATGATGAGTTTAGGCTGATGGGGTTTGGCCACCGTGTCTATAAAAACTTCGATCCGCGTGCCAAGATTCTTAAAAAGCTTCTGGACCAGATGGAAGATGAACTGGATATCGATATTGAACTGGTCAAGGTTGCAGAGCGTATCGAAGAGATAGCACTCAGTGACAGCTATTTCGTAGAGCGTAAACTCTATCCCAATATCGACTTCTATTCGGGTGTTATCCTGACAGCACTGAAGATACCCCGGTCGATGTTTACCGTTATTTTTGTCATCGGGCGAACCGTCGGTTGGATCACACAGTGGATTGAGCTAAAAAATGACAAAGAGATGAAGATTGCCCGGCCCAGACAGCGCTATATCGGACCTGTAAAAGAGTAAAAAGAGTGATTTGGTCATAAAAATGCCCAATTTTAAAATTTTTTTTGGATAAGTCGATGTAATATTCTAAGTAAAATATAAATATAAGGCGTTTCATGCATACACGATATCTGCTTATTGCACTTCTGCTTACTGCTTTCAACGGAGTGTATGCAAAGGTTCCTGCTCAAAAGAGCCTCTCAAAAGGATACATCCTGGCTTATGAAAAGTACCAGGAAGACCCCGAAAACATCAAATCGATCATCGGCCTGGCCAGAGCCGCTTACACTATCGGTGAATACAAGCAGTCCCTCGATTTGGTACAGGTTGCTTTAAAGCAAAACCCCTCAGACCCCTTTGCGCTGATGCTCTACGGAGACCTTTTGGTGCAGCAAAAAAAGAACAAGGAAGCAAAAGAGCAGTACCAGACCGTCATTTCGCGCTACGGATCCAGCTCTTTGGGCAAAAAAGCCGAGAAAAACATCGCCATTCTTGACCGTATGGAAAATCCATTTCAATCAAAACTCTACTTCCAGCTCTCAGCAGGTGTAGACAGCAACCCGATCCATGCGGGTAACAGCGATTATCTCAGTACATTTTTTACGACCATGGCCTGTGCAGCCTACGGTCCCGAATGTGACTATATTGAAAGCTCCTCTTCAGATGCCAACCCCTATGTTGATCTTAACGTCAAGAAAAACTATCTTAACGACATAGGAAAACTGGGCGGGTTTTACGCCACCTACGGATGGGAGCTTGATGTCAGAAATTACCTTGAAAATATCGATGCCGGTCATCTGACACTGATGGGCGGATGGGGCCTGGGCGTAGTTAACAGAAGCGGGCAGTACAACTTCCGTATGAGAGCCGGACGCACCTTTGACAAGCGGACACCCTACCCCGGAAAAAATATAGGCCTTGATTATGAGCTTTTTGAGGTCAATCCAAGCTATACCTACCACTTTAAAGACAAGGACAGGCTGACGCTCGGCTTTTATTTCCAGGAGCAAAACGCCAACAGAGAGTTTATCTACGACCCTACACCCACTATATTCGGTGATGAAAGCTATACCTACTATGAGACAGAGATCAACAAAGCGTACATTAAATATGAGACAAAACTTACCGATGCCAAGAACCCTTTTTCTGTAAAGGTTTATATCGGAGACCGCAGTAACTTCAATGACTATTATGATTTTAATACGACCTACTATGTACCTTACCGTAATTATGACCTTACAGGATGGGAACTCTCCTATGAAATGGGCTTTGAGAAAAGTTCCCATCTGATCACATTGACACTGGAAAATAAAAAGTTCTTTGACCATTATCTGCAAAATCAGCCTGTGCCGTTCGGTTATGACTACGATAATGACCCGGACGAGATACTTCGCCAAGACAATACGGTCGACTTTACTTATGAGATACGCTACACTCATAAAGATAAGGCTAAGTATCAATATGGGTATAATATGTACATTAACGACACAAATTATGCGCCGATGGCTTTTGTTAAGCACCGGTTTTACTATACCTACTTGTGGTTACCGTAAGGAGCTCATATGAAAACTACACTTAAAATCGCAACTTTACTTTTTTTAATCCCTGCAGCACTTTTTGCTGCCATTCCTGGGCAGATCGGCACCGTGACTGCGCTTCGCGGTGATGTCAACATCACACGCGGCATTGCACTCTATCAGGCACACAAAGGTTTGGATATCCAGAAAAAAGATAGCTTCTTTACCTCAAAAAACGGTTCGATGCAGATCACTTTTTCCGATAATACCGTTATTACCTTAGGTAAAAACACGGTATTTAAAGTCGAGGAGTACCTCTATAATGAACAAAAACGAAAAGACTCCAAAGTAACATTTAAATTCCGTAAAGGCTTTTTTAAATCTATTACAGGTCGTATCGGAAAAATATCGGCCAAAAAGTTTAAGATACAGACCAAGAACTCTACAATCGGTGTGCGCGGTACGGAGATCACAGGTACCAGTACCAACGTCAAAGAGAATATCGTCTGTACCAAGGGTGAGATCGTCGTAAAGTCAGAGAAAAAAGAGTTTATCGCCAAAGAGAATCAAAAAATCGAGATCAAACTTGACCCCAATGTTGACTATATCGTTGCAAAAACGGTCGACGTACTGCTTCAAGAGCAGGTACGTCTGGGGATGAAAACACCCAGCCACCCTGAACTTGTCAACCGCCCCAAAGAGGAGTTGACGATCGTCTACAAACCGGAAGTCAAAAAAGCGATGATCAAAAAAGGTATCAAGGTTGAAGAGATGCCGGTTATCAGAAAAGATACTGTTATCGCACCTGAAACGATCCAAGAAGATGAGACAGAACTTCTGGATGAAGGATTTATCCTGGATGAACCGGAGTTTAAAACGCAGCCAGAGTTGAGAGAGGAGATCGAAGAGTTCTCCAAAGAGGTCGAAGATGTTCTTATCGAAGAGAAGAAAAAAGATTACTATAAACCTAAAATGCCTCAAAAATTCCCTGAAAAAGAGCCTAAACGGCAAAAAGATGAGATCATAGAAGATATTGAACAGATCGATCAGGTCATGGATACTCTAAGCAGTATCTAAACCCCTGATACCGTCGATACTTAACAATATGAATAAAGGTTTTTAATGGGCTACATCTTAGTCTTACTGGTTATAGGTCTCTTCTTTTGGATATTTATTTCTTCCAACAGGGGTCAGTTTACGACTCAGACAAAACCGCTCTCTTTTGAGACCGTTTTATACAGTGAGTTTGGCTATATCATGGCGCTTATTGCCAAACTGGCAAAATCTGACGGGCATGTCTCTGAGCTTGAAGCGGAACTGATCGAGAATATCCTGGATGATCTGTGTGATGAGTTTCATGACCCTAAAACAGCGCGCCTACATCTAAAACTTATCTTTGCCGAAGAGAAAGAGGTGCAGGACAATATCACCTTTGTAGCGACCGAACTTTATAAGATCATTTCAGATGAAAGTTACAAACTGCACAAGATCTTAGAGTTTTTAGTCAATCTCGCTTTCATCGACGGTGAGCTGCATACCAAAGAGCGTGCGGTTATTTTAGAGATTGCTGACGCTTTTTATATTGACCGTGCATCGGTAGAGTCCATTTTCGCTCAGTTTGACACCTTTTACGGTGACTATCAGGAACATCATCAAGCGATGGATGAGACGCAGATGTACAAACTCTTGGGCGTTGATCAGGCATGTAGTGACAATGAGCTGAAAAAAGCCTACAAAAGAGGGGTTAAGTCGCATCATCCCGATGTTGTCATGGGTAAAGGCGGTACACAAGAAGATATCAAAGTTGCAACACAGAAGCTTCAGGAGATCAATGAGGCCTATGAGGCCATTAAGAAACGAAGAGGTCTCTAAGAGACGTTTACCCTTCTCTCTCCTGCTTGTTGATCAGCGATACGATCAACGGAATGATTCTATCGCTTTTCGTTTTATCTACAAAGCCGTCCGCGCCAAGCTTTTCCGCATCACGTTTGTTGCTGCTTCCCGTCATAGAACTGTTAATGATTACCGGTACATGTTTCGTCGCCTCATTGGCTTTGATCGTCATGACTACTTTAAAGCCTGAAACTTCGGGCATCTCAAGGTCTGTGATGATAGCAGGGATGGAGGATGGGTCATCCATGGCATCGATATACTCCAAAAGCTCCCGTCCGTTATTAAACATTTTCATCTTTAGATGCACATTATGAAAGATTTTATAGAGTGCTTTTTGTGCCGTACGGCTGTCTTCCGCAATAAGAACGGTACCTTTTTTCAAAAGTTCGGGCATCTCGACACGATCCATTTCATAGGTTCGTGACGTATCTACCATCACTTCGGGGATCACTTCTGAAAGCAGTTTCTCATAATCAAGTACCAAACAGATACTGCCGTCTTCAAGACGGGTATCATTGACCACTTTAGAGTCATCCGAAATGGAGTATCCGTCCGGTGCATGAAGCTCAGCCCAGCTCTTTTTGATGATCCTGTGTGCGAAAGTGATACGCAGACCGATCGTAACACCGTTAAAATCACAGATGAGAATCTTAGAAAGCAACTTCTCCTCTTTTGTCAACGGAGCACCCAGCCATGCAGGAAGGTCGATAATAGGTACCAAAGTGCCCCGAAGCGTAATCGTACCCTCTAAAAAGGGGTGTGCCCCCGGAATCTGTGTCAGATAATGTTTTTTTGACTCAATAGCTTCACGTGTCTTAAAAACGTTGATTGCATAATAGGGAGCATCTTCAGTCATTCCGGTTTTAAAAACCATCAGCTGGACTTCATTGTTCTCAGCCAGCTTGGTTACAGCATTGACATTATCTAAAAGCGACATACAGGACCTTTATAATTATTGGTGTAGAGTATAGCATATTTTAGGGCTGCTCACCCTTTTGGAGGGACGATATAGTCAGTGTAGCAAAGCCAGTCACCGCCGTCCTGACGGTAGCATTCACACCGGCTTTTAATGGCATCTTCATCAGCTTTTTTCAACGCCTTGGCCACAGATATCTCACAGGCTTCACTTTCAGAGGAAGCATATCCCTGTACGGTTTTAACCTCCTGGGCTGCAAGCAAAGCCAAAAAAAGTGGCGCAATGAGTATCAGACGCATTACAGACCCTCTTCGGGTTCCTCTTCATAACGTGCAAAATCGATATTAAAATCGAAACCGCACTTTTCATAAAAACCTTCGCCGATAAATATCGGGTGGTACTCCATACCGCCTGTCAGATCTTTTGGATGTTTGGCGACGATATTTCCGATCAAAGACTCTTCGTTGTATAAAATCCCGTAGAGTGTCATAAAGGCAATATCGATGATCTCACCACTTGGAAGTGTGATCCAGGTATGGATTTTTTCGGGTGCTTCTGCAGATTTCAGTGCCAATGCCGCATCAGCCTGTGTCATCTTACCGAACTCTTCGATCTCGTTGGCGTCATTAGGGACACGTACATAGCCGGTAGTCACTACAGAATCGACTTTTAAAAGCTCGTCAATCACCGGTTTAAAAAGGTGATGGAGTCTGACAGAGTTTTGGGCACCCCCCATAAAACGTGTAAAACTATCCTGGGTAAAGTATTCGGCAATTTTCGGCCCCAGTTCATACATAAGCCATTCCGCGATATAGGTTGTCGTGTTAGACTGGTAATCGGCGCTGAAAATACCTCTCTCTTTCGAGAACTCTAATGCCGTTTGGAACTCTTCACTGTAACTTTGCATAAAAATCCTAACTTTTTCGCAAATTTTAGCATAGAAACTTTGCGTGAGGCTAAAAGCAACCCGTTAGGGTTTCCCCAATAATCTTTTTCTTGCATAGATTTCATAAAGCAGCGGGATAAGGATCAAGCTCAAAAGTGCCGAACTGACGACCCCTCCGATCATGGGAGCCGCTATTCGCTGCATCACTTCGGACCCGACGCCGTTATGAAACATGATAGGAAGCAGACCTGCCAAGGTTGCCATTACGGTCATCAGTTTGGGACGTACACGCTGTACGGCGCCTTCAAAAATCGCTTTGTTAAGGGTCTCTACATTAACCGAACCTCGCTGCTTTAACCGCCCTACACTCTCCTGGAGATAGACGATCATGACAATAGCCGTCTCTGCGGCGATTCCCAAGAGCGCCAAAAAACCTACGATAACAGCGATACTCATACTGAAATCCAGCCATGACAGATACAGCAAGCCGCCTAGCATCGCAAAGGGTAAAGAGAAAAATACGATCATGGTCGGTACCCACTCTTTAAGTGCCAGGTAGATAAAAAGTACAATACACAACAGTACGACAGGTATTATCCATACGATCTTTTGCATGGCAGACTCCAAATACTCCGACTGCCCCGCCCACTCAATATGATACCCTTCCGGAAGTTTGATCCGCGAAATAAGTTTCTTGGCTTTGTTCTTGTAGGCCGTCGCGCTGATACCGTTGGGTGTGATATAGATAAAGGTGACCGGTTGTGCCATCTCGCTTTTGATGACAGAGGCACTTTGACGGTATGCTATCTTGGCAAAAGTACTCAAAGGAACAAAGCCAAGAGGCGTTTTGACAGGAATGGCACGGATCGCTTCTATCGAAGAGCGTTCCGTTTCATCCAGCCGTACGGTAATAGGATAACGTTCCAGCCCCTGATAAAAGGTGGAGATCTGCTTACCGCCGATAGCGATGTTCGTATACTCCATGAGAAGCTCTTTATCTATTTGATAACGCTTTAGCTGCTCTTCGTCGATATCGATATCGATATAGTAGCCCGCCGTTGCCTGTTCGGCAAAGACGGAGAGCGTTTCGTCCATGCCCCGCAGTTGCGTTTCTATCTCATGGGCATATTTTTGTAAGAGTTGGCTGTTTTTTCCGAAGAGTTTGATGCCCAGCGGGGTTCGTATACCGCTTAAAAGCATATCGATGCGTCCCCGTATCGGGTAGGTCCAGGAGTTGACAAGTCCCGGTATCTGGAGACGCTCCTCCATCTGCGCCATCAGTTTTTCAAACGTCATCCCCTCACGCCACTGCGAACGGGGCTTGAAAGTGATGATCGTTTCGATCATACCCAAAGGCGCCGGATCCGTTGCACTGTTAGCCCGCCCCCCTTTGCCAAAGACCGTAGCTACTTCTGGAAAGCTTTTGAGTATCTGGTCACTCTTTTGTGTCAAAGCCTTGCTCAGATCTACACTGATCCCGTAGGGTGTTACGGGCATATACATAACGCTCTCTTCATTAAGCATCGGCATAAACTCCCAATTGAACTTTTGATACAAAGGTACGCTTAAAAGTAAAAGAGCCGCGGTCACAGCAATGAGACTGTATTTGAACCGCATCGCCCCTTTCAGCAGAGGATGGTACATTCGGATAAAAAAGGCGTTGACCGGGTTTTTAGACTCGCTGCTGACACGGCTACCCATAAACCATATCATCAAAACCGGAACCAGAGTAATGGCCAACACCGCACCTCCCGCCATGGCGAAGGTCTTGGTAAAGGCAAGCGGGGAAAAGAGCTGTCCCTCCTGTCCCGAAAGTGCAAAGATAGGTAAAAATGAGACAACCACCAGTGCCAGGGCGAAAAAGATGGGACGCCCGACCATCTGGGATGATTGTAGTATCACTTCGATACGTTCCTTCCTGGAAACCGTTCCCCGTTCTTGTACAAAGCGGTAAAGCGACTTGTGGGCATTTTCAATCATGACAATAGAGGCATCTACCATAGCTCCGATGGCGATGGCGATACCGCCCAAAGACATGATATTGGATCCGATTCCAAACAGTTTCATAAGCAAAAAGGTTACGGCAATAGTGAGAGGGAGTATGATAAGTACTATCAAAGAGCTTCGCAGGTGCATCAGGAAAATCCCGATGACCGCTACAACGATCAATATCTCTTCAATCAGAGTCATCTCAAGATTCTCAATAGCCGACTCGATCAATCCGGAACGGTCATAAGTTATCGTCAGATCCACACCCTCGACTTTTAACTGCGCTATCTTCTTTTTGATATTGCGAATCACCTCATAGACATCCGATCCGTAGCGCACCATTGCGATACCGCCTACGACTTCACCCTGCCCGTTTAGATCAGCCATCCCGCGTCTGGGCAGCGGAACGCGGCGAACCGTAGCGATATCACCTATAGTAAGAGGTATGCCGTTCACACTTTTAACGGTCAGGTTGCGTATCGCATCCAGATCCTTGAGATACCCTTTGGACTGTATCATCCACTCGTAACCGTTTTTATTGATAACGCGTCCGCCGGTCTCATTGTTGTTTGCCCTTAAGACCTTGGCCACATCACGGATACTCAACCCATGCATAACCAGGGTATCGCTTTGCACCGTCACCTCAAACGACGGGATAAATCCTCCTATGGAAGCCACCTCGCTGACCCCGTCAACACCCAAAAGCGCATATTTGTAGTAATAGTCCTGCAGTGTTCTTAATTGTGCCAGATCCTTGCTCTTGGAGCTTAAAGCATACTCAAGCACCCAACCCACACCCGAAGCATCGGGTCCCAGAGATACATCGACAGCTTTTGGCAGTTGGGATCCCAGAGTGCTTAACTGCTCCAAGACCCTGCTACGTGCCCAATAAAGATCGGTACCCTCTTTAAAGATGATATAGATCAGGGCATTTTCATAGGTAGAAAAGCCCCGGACCGTCTCGATATCGGCAATAGACAAAAACTGGGAGACCAACGGATAGGTAGCTTGATCTTCGATTGTTTCAGGACTTTGTCCTTTCCATGATACCTGTACGATCACTTGCGGCGGAGAGAGGTCGGGCAACGCATCCAAAGAGGTCTTTTTCATCGCCCAAAAAGATGCCGCCGAGATAAACAGCGTAACGATCAAAACCGCCAGACGGTTGTTGATACTAAATGATATGATTTTTTCTATCATGATACTGCCTTACTCGTAGAGTCCGTTGATCTGGGCATCACTGTCCATCATAAATAGCGCATTGGAAACGATTACATCATGTTCCGAAACGCCTTCAATAACTTCATATATTTTCTCATCAACTGCCTTTACCCTGATCTGAACCGGCTGATATTCGCCCTCATACTCCCCCGCCGTAAAAGCATAGTAGTTACCCGCTTTGCGTATCACGGCACTTTGCGGTATGGTCAGAGCATACCGCTCCTTTTTAAAACTTTCCAGGTTGGCATAGAGCCCCGGAAAAAGTTTTTTATCCTCGTTAGGCACGGTCAATCTGACAAAAACGGTGGCATTTTTAGGGTCCAAAGCGGGATAGATGACGGGGTCAAACGCTTTGAAGCGCTCTGGGTACATACGGGTCGTCGCTTCAAAACGCTCGGCATCTTTAAAGAAAGCTGCATCTTGCTGTGTCACCTGCAGTTCCAGCCAGACTTTTTTGAGTGAAACGATTTCAAAAAGCGTCTGTTTGGCCGTAAAGGCACCCCCTTTTTCTACTCTTTTCTTAAATATATAGCCGTCTGCCGGTGCGTAGATCATCGTATAGGCTCTCTTTTGGCCGCTTTTGACAACAGCGGCTATCTCACCCTCGGAAAGTCCCAAAAGCTGTAGTTTTAATCGTGCACTTTGAAGCATTCCTTTATTAGAGCTGCTTTTATCATAGCGGTAACTGTTTAGATACTCATCTTTGGCCTGATACACTTCGGGGCTGTAGACTTTGGCCAGGGGTGTTCCTTTGGTGACATACTTGTATGTTTCATCCGCATAAAGATCGATGATATACCCTCCAAATCTCGGGGCAACCAGATATCTGCTTTTCTCATCTGCTTTGATAAAACCGTAATTTTTTTGGCTAACCGCGATCTTTTTACGCTCTACTTTGAGTGTCTGTACATTAAAAAGCTGTTCTACAACAGGCTCTTTTGCCCCCAATAAAACAATCATACAAAGTAATATTAAAACATTTTTCATTATCTTGTCTCCCCGATGATCTCTCCGATTGCGGCTCTGGCCCTGTGAAAGTCGCCAATTGCCTGAATACGTTTTTTCTCAATGTTCAGATGCTGTTTTAACAGATCGATATATTGAAACAGACCTGCTCCCGTAGAGACAGAAGAACCGCTCAGATCAAACATATGTTCAAGCTGCGGCAGACTCTGCTTGGTAATTATTTCATACCGGTTTTGGGCATTTTGCATTGTGTAGTAGAGCTGTTGCAATTGAGCATAGAGTTTGAGTTTGGTGTCACTTACCTTGCTGATCTGCGAAAGTCTCAAAGCTTTTCTCTTTTCAATCTCTATACCCTGTTTCCCGTAGACCGGAAGTGATAAGGAGATGCCGACAGACAGATAGTCTTTGAATATTTCGCGTGTGTAGTATCCTGCTTGAAGCGTGATATCGGGATAGTACTCCTGCTCAGAGAGCCGAAGTTCGGCCTGGGAACGTTGCAGCGATTTTTGTTCTGCTGTATAGCTGCTGTTTTGGGAGAGCCTTTGAGTAAAGCTTTGCATCTTGGGCATCGGCGGCATTGTCAGATTAATATCGATCGGATCGATCTGACAAGCGACCAGATAAGAGAGCTTGGCATAGCTTTTTGCTATATCTGCCTTCAGATCACTTAAGTCAATAAGAAGGTTGGAAAGCGTCAAGTTAGCCGACATCAAACCCATATGATGTTTGTTGGATGTCGTCGTGTAGGATTCGAAGAGCTTGGCTTTTTGCCGTGTCAACATGATGAAATTGTCTATGATGCTGCTGTAGGCTTGAAGCTGCCATATCGTATAGACCTCTTTTTTTATGGACGAAGCCAGTTTGCTTTGAAGAGCCCGAAACTCCTCTTGAAGTAGTGCTGTAGATGCAGAGGCAATTTTTTCTTTGGTTTGGCGCTTTCCGAAAAAAGGGAGTGTCTGTTTGATCTCTACGGCATCACTTTGCATCCGCTCTGCGCTTCTTTGGGAAAGTTCGTCACTGTAAAGAGCGTTAAACTTTAATGAAAGCTGGGGATCTTTAAAGAGTACGGCACTTTCAATATCTTTTTTTGAAGCTTCAAGGCGCGCCTGCATCACCTCAAGCGAGGGGTTGCTTTTCATAGCCTTCTCTATGAGTGTGTCAAGATAGTCTCCCCAGCCTACACTCATATATGCCAGCAAAAGCCAGACGACCCGTTTAACTCTTTGCATGGCATCCTCCTTTTAAATAGAGAGAGCGCTTTTTAAGCGTATCTTTTTGCCCTCTTTGGGTGTGACAAAAATATGGATCTGCCAGGTACCGCCCATAGAGAGATTGATCTTTGTCTCATACGTTTGCTGATCAAGCGGTTTGGCTACGCTTTTATCCTCCATATAGGGCATACCGGGCATAGCCGGCATAAAGACCTTAACAGAAACCTCGGAACCGGCATATTTTTTATCCAATGCGATTTTGATCGTATTGACCCCGACTACCAGCGGTTTTTCACTGCTGATTAAAGCCTTTGCCGTACGGGATTTGGCAACTTTTTCAAATGCAGCTGCCTGGGCCATACCGTAAAGCAGCAGCAGCGATATAACGGTTTTTAGTAATGCTCTCATAAAAGATCCTTTGAATTGACTTTAAAGTATGATAGCAGATATATGTGAAATTTTTGTGAATCTCAAAGCGTTAACGTTTGCCCAAGCCTGTATAAGGCAAAATCATATTTAACGGGATCATCGGGGTCAAAAGCTCTCAGGTTCTGTGTGATCTCCCTGACAGCCTTAAGGTCATAGCTTTTACGTTTTAAAAGACCCAGCTTGCGGCCCACACGAAATGTATGCGTATCCAAAGGGAGTAAAAGCTCTTTTTTCTCTATAGAGTGCCATAGCCCCATATCAAGATGATCTTTTCTGACCATCCAGCGAAGAAACATCAGCCAGCGCTTATAGGGTCCCTTTTGTCCCGCTTTACCGATCAGAAAATCATAGCCACGGCTTCGATAGAGATGGACGGCTTGTATCTTTTCAATTAGAGATCCGATCCCGTCAATGAGATCCGAAGACTTACGGTATCCTTGTCCAAAGAGCTCTTCGAGTGAACCCTTTTTTTTAAGGCGGCTCAATGCGATAAAGAGTGCTGCGACATCCTCTTCTTTTTGAAAGCGGTAGTATCGACCCTTCAGCCCGTTTCTTATCGCCTCTTCCTCTTTATCCAAAAGAGAGAAATCAAGGCTATGTAAAAACTTCACTATCTGCTGTGCATTACCGTAGGCAAAAAGTGCACAGACCAGTGCTGCATACTCGTTGCCCTGCTCTTTGGCAACCATCAGGGGATCGGGGTTCTCTTGAGTCAGTTCAGTCGGCGTATTGCGTTTGGCCACTTCCGCATCCAGACGCTTTTTTAGATCAGACATCACCGATGAGGTAAAGCTTCTTACGTTCGCTGGATCCTGCAATACTGAGCTGTTTTCGGTATTTGGCAATAGTGCGGCGCACCATCTTGATACCGAACTTCTCCTGTACCTGTGTCAAAAGTTTCATATCCGAAAGCGGTTTTTTATGGTCTTCCTCTTTGATCAGTGCCAGGATGTATTTTTTGACGGCATCATTACTGACATCTTCATCCAGTGCCGTTGTAAAGAAGTTTTTCATGGGGATGACACCGCGGTCCGATGCGATATATTTATTTGCGATAGCCCGGGATATCGTCGAAGGGTTATGCCCGAACTCGTCAGCCAGAGTCTTCAGGGTCATCGGCTTCATATCTCCGCCAGTAAAAAACTCATACTGATACTCAACGATCATCAACCCGACCTTATAAAGTGTCGCTTTGCGCATCTCCAGCGCATCGACCAGGCTCTTTGCCTCTTTGATCTTTTCACTTATAAAGCTGTGTTCTATACCGTATTCGTTATTGATCTCGATCTTGGGATAAAACTGGTCATTAAGTTCCACCTCGATCATACCCTCTTCGGTCGTGTAGATAAACAGATCGGGAATGATCTCCATCTCTTTTTCAAAATAGTCCATGGCCGGAGGGTTGGAAAAACTCTGAATTGTCTTCAACGCCTTCTCGTAGCCCGGTTTTTTGGAAAACTTGGCCAACCCTTCAAGGTTTTCTATCATCTGGGTAGCCAGGTCGAACTCCTCTGACTCAAGATCAGACTGCAGAAGCTGGAAATGAAAACTCTCTTTGTAATCTTTGGCCCCGACACCAACAGGCTCTAAGTAGGCGAACCTTTGCCGTACCGAATCAAACTGGGCCGCACTCACCCCAAGTTCTGCGGCATCCACGGAGATCTCGCCCTCATAATACCCTTCGTGACTCAACCCTTCGACAACTTTTTGGGCGATCTGCATCGATTGGGGTGTCGGGAAAAGTGTCTTTGTGAGTTGCTCATAAAGCACATCATAAAGAGACTTGTTCTCAACGGTAAGCGCTTCGATATGTTCAGTTTGGCTGTTTTTATGTGTGGCATTGAGGATCTTCTTGGTAAACTTTTTGGAAAAGTTCTCCTCATATCCCGATCTGACTTCGGCAACGACATTTCCTTCAAGCATAGGAGCGATAGACTCTTCCAAGTCTCCCAGACTTGCATGCAGTATCGGCAGCCAGTTACGAAGCGTTGACGAGAGCTTTTGCTTGACATCAACCGATTGGCGAAGCTTCATAGCTTAAAGCTTTCTCCAAGATAGTGTGTACGCACCAGCTCATTCTCTCCGATCTCTTTGGCTGATCCTTGTGCCAAAAGCTGTCCCGACTTAATGACATAGGCACGGTCACATACATCCAGCGTCTCACGCACATTATGGTCTGTGATCAATACGCCGATATCGATCGTAATAAGTTGCTGGATGATCGTCTGGATATCCTTGACAGCAATCGGGTCGACCCCGGCAAAAGGTTCATCCAAAAGCAGGAACTTGGGTGCATTGATCAACGCACGGGCAATCTCTGCACGCCGGCGCTCACCACCGGAAAGCGACACCCCTTTACGGTGACGTATCGGTTCGATATTAAAAAGCTCCAACAATTCATCCACACGCTTTTCCTGGGCATCTTTGTCCTTGATCATCACTTCGGCAGCCAGCATAAGGTTCTCTTCAACCGTCAGCTCTTTAAAGATACTCGATTCCTGGGGAAGATAGCCGATCCCTTTGAGTGCACGTTTGTGCAGAGGAAAATTCGAGACGTTTTCACCGTCAAAAAAGACTTCTCCTCCTGTCGCTTCGACCAAACCGCAGATCATATAAAACGTTGTCGTCTTTCCCGCACCGTTGGGACCCAATAGTCCTACGACTTCACCGCTATTGACTTCAAGCGACATACCCCGTACGATCTCGGTCCCCTTGATCGTTTTGATCAGATTTTTTGCTTCTAGCTTATGCATTCCCTATCCTGTAACAGCGTTCTTTGTCGCGTTTTTCTATCTCTACCTGCACGACTTTAAAGCCGGCATCTTTTAAAAGCTGCATCAATGACGCATCACCCCACTCCACCATATGAAGTCCCGGTTTCTCAAGTTCCTCAAAGAGCCCCAAAGCCATAAACTGCTCAAGACCCTGATTGTAGATGTCATAATGAAAGAGATTCTCCCCGTAACACTGCTGCAAAGAGAAGGTCGGTGATGTCACCGCCTCCTGGACACCCAAAGCTTTGGCGATCGCCTTAACGAGTGTCGTCTTACCTGCAGCGAGGTCACCCTGCAAAATGATGACGGCATCCTCTCCCGATTTGGACAACACCTCCTGTGCTATTTGTTCAATAGCTTCCAGCCCCTTACAGATCATGCCAGCTGATTGGAGACTTTGGCGATCTTTTTAAGCTGTTCGGCCGCCTTCCCGCTGTCTATCGCTTCATTGGCGATCTCCAGACCCTCTTTGATATCGCGTGCCTGTCCATCCACCCAGAGTGCCGCCGCACTGTTAAGCACCGCAATATCACGCTTGGCCCCGTGCAGATCATTACCGACAATCCCCTGGATAATACCGGCATTGTCGATGGCCGTTCCGCCTTTGATTTCGCTGATGTCGGCCAGTTTCAGACCGTACTGCTGCGGGTCGATTTCGATCTCTTCGATCGTACCGCTGCCGACTTTCGCTGCAAAACTGACCGTTGAGATCCCGATCTCATCCATCCCGTCGGCTGAACTGACAACCATGGCACGCTGGGCGTTATTAAGCTCTAACGCTTTTGCAACGGGCATGATAAAGTCTTTGTCAAAAACACCTACAAGCTGTTTTTTGACACTCGCCGGGTTAGTCAAAGGTCCGAGGATATTAAAGATGGTACGGTGATCAATAGACTTGCGAATGGGCATAATAAACTTCATGGCCGGATGGTGGTTGACGGCAAACATAAAGGTAAACCCGCACTCCTGAAGCATCGTCACCTGCTTTTCAGGCTCCAGGTTCAAGTTGACACCCAAAGCCTCAAGTACGTCGGCACTTCCCGATTTGCTTGTAATAGAGCGGTTTCCATGGCGTGCAACCATAGCCCCCGAAGCGGCCAGAATGATCGAAGCCGTAGTAGAGATATTAAAACTGCCGCTCTTATCCCCTCCGGTACCGCAGTTATCAATCAGTTTATGCTCCAGCGATTCAGGTACCGGCAGCTTAACCGAATGTTCACGCATAACCATCGCAGCAGCAGCAATCTCTTCCGCCGTCTCACCGCGGTTGTACATACGAATAAGAAGATCCCGAACCTCTTGCGCATCGGTTCTTTGGGTAAATATATGTTCAAATGCACTGATCGCATCATCATAGCTCATCATGCTAGCTCCTTTACATACTCTGCCTGGGCAGTCTTGGGAATGGTTTTTGTCTTCGGGATATCGAGCACTTCATACTCTTTCGTATACTCTAAGAAAGTGAGGGTGATGATATCGCCGATCTTGACCTCTTTGGAGGGTTTACAGGGGACGCCGTTAATAGAGACGACCTTCTGCGCCAGCATATCCTGGGCGATCGCTCGCCGTTTGGTGATATTGACGCTGTTTAAAAATTTATCGATCCGCATGCATTAACCTTTGGATTCATTCTAATGAAAGTTTTCTAAAAATCGCCTAAACACGCAATAAATATTCCATATTTTGCCGCCCTCTTTTTTTCAACTCTCCCTAATTTAATTTCAGTTAAAATGTTTCCTAATAAGAATGATAAATAAAGGTTATTGATGTCTGATAAAAAAGCACAATTTTCCCAGGATTACCAAAAGTTTCAGGTAAAGATCCACAACTTTGTCGTAAGCCATAACTTCGCGGCTAAAGTAACAGAGTATACCGATATGTTCAACACGATGGCATCGATTTCACCGGATGACATGAAGGAGTATATTCAAAAATCCCCGATCTTTTTAAAAGCACGAAATGAGTCACTGGAACTTATGGAGCGCATCGTCGCCTTGCATAAAGGGCTGGAAGAGATCTTTAAAATGAGTGAAGAGGAGCTGGGGAAAGCTTACGATTTTGAGCTGGCAGCCGTAGATAAAAAGATCGCATCGGATCTCAAAGAGGCCGCAAACCTTCTGCACCGATTCAACAGTGTATCCGAAGCGGGGAGAAAAGCGATTGAACAGGCGGATAACCCCTTCTTTTCCCAGGCACTTTGAGACTCTAGATTCCGTCCATACATTGGAATACTCTCTATATTCTCAAAAGAAAAATTCGATATGATTAGAAAAAGCCATTTGCGGAGATTGTTTTGAGAATATTGATGTTAGAAGATGACCCCGTATTGTCAGAACTTGTCTCCCAATACCTGGCAAAACATTTTGTCGTCGATAGCGTCGCGACCTTTGATGAAGCGCTTGATTATCTGGATCAGTTTCATTACGATATCACTCTTTTGGACCGCAACATCGACGGTAATGATATAGGCATGGATCTGATCGACAAAATCAAGTCTAAAAACCCCCGTACAGGAATCATTATCATCAGCGCCTATGATTCGATCGCCGAAAAAGTCAAGGGGTTGAACCTCGGTGCGGACGACTACCTGGATAAGCCCTTTGACAATGAAGAGCTTTTAGCAAGGATCATAGCACTCTCCAGAAGAAATCAGGGTATGGAGACGATGGAGATCGAGGGTATACATGTCGATCTGTCCAATAAAAGCCTCTTTTATGAAGATGAAGAGATCGTCTTTAGTAAAAAGGAGTCTGACCTGCTCTTTTATCTTCTCTCCAAACGCGGAACCATTGTCTCTAAAGATACCCTTTTGGATGCGATCTATCTCAATCCCCAGAACATCTCATCCAACACTATCGATGTGACGATTAAAAATATCCGCAAAAAACTTCCGGTCAACATTATTCAGACCGTCAAAACCCGAGGTTATCTTGTTCCGTAAAACACTTTTTTTTCAAATCCTCTTTCCCGTCATCCTCGGTGCCGCTCTTATTTTGGGCCTGTTTTGCATACTTTTGGGGGTTGAAAACACTCTTCCCAAAACATCGGTTGCCCTGACTATGGTGATGATCTCACTGACTGCGATAACAGCTTTTGGTTTTTATCTTAAGAAGATCCTCTATCCCCTGCACTGCCTTACCCAGTTTTGCCGCAAGCTCTCTGACGGCCATCAGGAGCATTACAGCTGTTACGGCAGTGCAGAGGTGATGGCTCTTTCAGAAGCGCTCAACGAACTTGTCCAATCCAAAAAGGCCCTGTGTGAACAGAAACAGGATATCTTTAAAGAGGCCGCCCATGAGCTCAAATCCCCTATAGCCATTCTCAAAGCACGGTTTGCCCTCTTTGGACAAGACCCCCATGCCGATAAAAAGGAGTTTGTCACCAAGGGCAAGGAGG
>JBFEYF010000017.1:0-18992 GCA_041562295.1 Sulfurimonadaceae bacterium | reverse complement strand
GTCTTGGCAAAAGGGGCCACTTCCGATGCTACGATCAATATCTTGAGTCTATCCACTGATACTCCTTTGCAGCAGTTTTGCCCCTTCCAGGGGGCCGTGTGAGATTTTTGAAACGACGATCTCTACCTCGTTTAACGCATTATCAAAAGCAACCGATTTCAACCCGCGGCGCAGCGCATCGGCAAGCTCGGGATGTGACGCCACGATACCGCCTCCAAGGACTAGCAGCCTTGGGTTGGCTAATGTGATCACTACAGCCGCCGCATGAATCAAAGCCGCAGTAAACGAACCTGCGATCTTTTTCCCCTCAACGCCTGCCTGGGACAACGCCTCCAGTGTCGAAACGTTTAAAGAGTGATATTCTGCCCACTTCTTCAGACCCGATCCGGAAGCGAACAGTTCCAGACAGTTGTCTTTGCCGCATCCGCACGAAAACGGTGCCGTTTGATAGGGAATGTGGCCCAGTTCAAACGATTGGTTCGTAACACCCCGGACCACTCTTCCCCCGTCGACCACAGCACTTCCCAGACCCGTACCCACATAAAGCGCCGCCAGATGAGAAGCGTCCCAATACTCTGCTTCAGCCAATACCGCGCAGTTGAGATCATTGTCGATGGCTAATGTCAGATCATACCGGGACTCAAAGTAGGCTTTGATATCCTTCTCCTTTACCTGAAGGTTGGGACTGGAGATGATCTTTCCTCCGTCAACCTGCCCGGCGAAGGCGATACCGATATGGCGAATTTTGGGATAACGCTTGAGTTGGGCATGGATAAAAGCGGTCAACTCATGATCTTTGGCCGCGGCACGTTCCAAAAGCTTCTCCTCTCCGGTATCCACTTCACTGCGTATATGGGTCCCTCCGATATCGATAAAGAGCTTCACTGATCTACCTTTTTCAAAGAGCGGTAAAGCGCCTCGTAGGCTTGGGCACCGCTACTCCAGCTAAAATCACACCGCATATTGTGACGGCAGATCGTTTCGAACGCGTCTTTACGCCGGTAAAGCTTTAAAGCTTTTTTGACAGCCTCAACAAAGGCTTTCGCATCAGGCTCTTCAAATCCGATCCCGTATCCGATAGCGTTTTTTGCATCAAACTCCTCTACCGGGTGGACACTGTCTTTAAGTCCCCCCACATAGTGGACAATCGGTATCAGCCCGTAATGCATGCCAATAAGCTGATTCAATCCGCAAGGCTCAAAAAGAGAGGGCATCAGCAAAAAGTCTGCAGCCGCATACATACGGTGTGCCCGTGATTCATCATAACCGTAGACCACATCGATATTCTTATGTTGACGGCTTAGCTTGGCTATTTTTTGATGATATTGGGTCTCTCCGTCACCAAGCACTGCGATATTGATATCCATCGGTGCGATCTGTGAGAGTGCCGAAACCAGAAGGTCGATCCCCTTTTGCCAGGTAAAACGTCCAATGAAAATCAAAAGCGGCTTTGCCCCCTCCGGCAGTCCCTGTTCCCGGATAAACGCCTCTTTGTTCAAAGCTTTTTTCTCATAACTCTCACTCTCATAATTAGCTACCAAGGCCGTGTCGCTAAGAGGCGAGAAGTGGGAGAGATCGATCCCGTTTAGGATACCCGTCAACTTCTTTTGGTGCCGTTGTAAAAAACCTTCCAGCCCGGCACCGAATCTTGGCGTCAGAATCTCCTTGGCATAGCCGGGGCTCACTGTCGTAACGGCATCGGCATAGGCGATCCCCGCCTTCATAAAACTGATATTGCCGTAAAACTCCATAGACTCCATATGATCATACCGTTTGGGATCCAGGCCAAGACGCTTGAGGCTCTCCTTTTCAAAAACCCCCTGATAAGCGAGATTGTGGATCGTATAGACCACTGAAAGATCACGTTTCTCCTCTTTTGCCCATAAAGCGCACAGTGCGGTCTGCCAATCATTTAGATGCAGTGTATCATAAGAAGTGTCACCCTGTTGCATCCAGGCCAGGACGCCTTTGCAAAAGAGGCCAAAACGCAGATCATTATCCACGTAGCCGCGGCTGGCTGTACCGTAGAGTGATTTTTTACAACTCAGCACCGGGGTATAGACAAAGTAGCAAACTATCCCCTCATAAGTAGCCTGAAAGATTTCCAGTTCGTAACTTTTTCTTCCCCATGCAACCGTAAACACTCTTCCCGTACTAAGGATATGGTACCGTTTCTTATCGATAAACCCGTAAAGCGGCATGATAATATCGACATCACACTTTTGTGACAGTGCCTTGGGCAGACCGAAGGAGACATCTGCCAATCCCCCGCTTTTGGCGAAGGGGTAAACTTCGCTTGAGGCAAACAGCACCCTCATCTTTTGATCACTTCTCTTCACTCGACTCCCTCAATAGTCTGGCACTATGTTCCGGCGTGACCGGGTTGATCATCATGCCGGCTGAGAGTTCCAACCCTCCCTGCCGATAAAAACGGGGCATGATGCGAATGTAAAATCGGCATATCGATGCCATCGCGTTAGCGTTGGGATGCGCATTTAAGGCATTTTGCAGCGGAGGAGTGGCAATAGACATATTAAAATCAAAGTTACCCAACTGCCGCTCCATCTTGGCAAACAGTTGGGCAAGCAGATGCGAAAGATCCGCCACGGCCTGTTCATCAAGTGACTCTACGGTAGCGAAGTGCCGGGTAGCGGCTATGACTACTTCAAAAGGGTACTCGCTGGCAAACGGACAAAAGGCGACAACGTCCCTCTCCTGCAAGATAATACGGCGACCATCTTCCATCTCTTCGTGCAGCATCTCATCCACGATATTGTGGCCGCTCTCCATATAGTAGTGATATGCTCTTTCGTAACGGCGCGCTACATCCTGGGGAACAACAGGCAGACCTACGAGTTGCGTGTGGGGATGGGGCTGGGTCGCTCCGGCAAAAGGACCGTGATTTTTAAACAGTGCGATATAAGCCAGTCTCTGCTCTTGTTTGAGATCGGCAAAGCGTGCCTGCAGTGTTTTAAACCAGTCGTAAAAGAAAGCTTGATCCCATTGGGAGATCTGTGTAAGGTGTCGGGGTGTATCGATAATGATCTCATGGGCACCGAACCCTTCCCACACTTCATGACTTCCGTGATGTCTCACCTCATAGGGGGCTTCGATCTGTACCGCCTTAAAACGGTTGGGGACAACCCTGGTTGTCCACCCTATCTCATCGGCAAAACTTCTATCCAAACGCTGAGCATAGATCTCATCAGGTGTCAACCCCTCATTGCCTTCGCAAAACGGGCATCTCACACTTTCCAGTTCATCCTTGGTCCATGCCATAAAGTCGGGACGGCGTAACCGTTCAGGCGCGATCAGGACATAGCGGTCTTCCAGACGGTTATAACGGATCTCAGACATCTTTCACCTCCAGGCGTCCCTCTAAAATAAACTGTTTGGTAAAAGGGAAGACCAAACCGATACAGACCGCCTGCTGCGTCAGATCAAACCCCTGTTCGCTTTGCGAAACCGTCATGACAGGATAAAAAAGCAGGTCCGTATATTGATCGAGTGTGATAACGATCTTTTTGTTCAGATAGCCGTCAATGATCTCGACCTCTTTCACCTTCTGTGCGCTGCTTTGCGTCTGGGCGCCTTTGGTATTGATCGTGACACGCTGATACTGGGCAAAGTGGAAGTTCAACTCTACAATGTAGTTAAAAAAGTAGTCAAAATCTGTCGAAAAATCGATGGAAAAGCCGAATCCGTCATGCTTTGGCCTATAGCTTTTGGTTAAGGTCGCCGGATGCTTTTGGGGAAGATAGATACCGCCATGCCGTTTAAAAGCGAGCGAACCCTGCTCTACCCCGGAGTCAAAAGGCTGATTGGCGAAATCCCCGTACTCCTTAAAACTGCAGCGGCGAAAGTTTTCCAAAGTCACCGATTTGTCACTGATATGATCGATGAAGGAGTTTTTTATATACCAGTCATAGACCATGGCCTCTACCACCTTCTCATCCGTGCGGTAGGCCATTGTATGGATCGTATCGATGCCGTCAGAAAGATGCTCCTCTTTCTCATCCTGGGCTTGGGGCGGATGTAGGATCTTTTCGTGGTAGAACTCTTTACGGCGCGTCAAGGTGTTTTGCCAGTTAAACCTGGCATCAAGCAGATCAAACTCTACCAGCTGTCCGCCATACCTGCTGTCAAACCGGCATAAGAGATTTTCCTCCACGAACTTCAGTGCCTCGTATCCGTTCATCTCGCTTTCATCCGTTTCGACAACCTTTTGCCCCCGGTAACGTATCGCTTCGCACTCGATCAGGTAGCGGTAGGCATTATCTCTTAGGTTCGGCAAGTAGGTACCGCCAAAGACACCGTGCCACAAAGCATCATTGGTCTGCAGTTTATAAAGGCACTCTGTAAATTCACTCTCTTTGATCCCGCTTTGCAGTTTCGAAAGTTCCAGCATCCTTTTATGTATCCGGTTACTCTCTGCATATTTGACAAAGAAGTTTTTCCAGATACCCCCTTTTAAAAACTTAACACCCTCCCGGGCAAAACGCTCCTCACCCATCTCATGCTGCAGCTTCTCCAAAGCCAAAGCATCATCAGCAGCCAGACTCCACTCTCCCATCTCATAGTAGGAGACATTGGGAAGGTAGGCCACCCCTTGACTTCTTTGGGATTCATAATAGGTGCTGTAATGCTCGCACACTATCGACGCATCCTCCAGCACCGCTTCGATAAACTCTTTGAGCCACCCCTTTTCATAGACCCAGCTATAGGTCCCCGGCCACATGCCGAACTTCTCAGCATCATCAAAGATCACAGCCGCACTGTTTTCCCGCTTGTCAAAACTTTTGACCGCCTTTAAAGCATCCTTGACACTCATAAAGGGAATGGCGTAGCGCAACGACTTGCTGATGGGAAAGATAGCCATAGGCTGACCGCCCTCTTCTGTCGTATAGTAGCCGTCTAAAAGAGCTTCATCGAAACCGGCCGACTGAAAATGGTAATCGTCAATCACTGTATAATCTATACCGCAGCTTTTCAGATCGGGGATCAAGGCACTCTCCCAGACCCGTTCGGTCAGCCACATCCCCTTGACCTTCTGGCCGAAGTGCTTCTTGATGTAACTATTGAGTTTGGAGATCTGCCCTACTCTGTCTGCCGAAGGAATCGTACTCAGGATGGGCTCATAAAAACCGGCAGAGAAGAACTCTATCGTACCCTGTTGCGCCAGTTTCTGCATCGTTTTAAAAAGCCGGGGGTGATCTCGTTCGATCTGTTCAAGCAGCCATCCGCTGCAGTGCACAGAAAAACGAAACTGAGGATAACTGCTGACAACCTCGAAAAAAGGCGCGTAACAGACATCCACGGCATGGTCGATCACTTCCTTGAAATTATCGACGGGCTGGTGCATATGGATTCCGAAAAGTAGTCGTGTCTTAGATTCCATAAACACTCCTACACAAACCAGTTGCTGCTGTAATCTTCATTAAGCTCTACCTCCAAAGCCCCGAATCCCGGCAATGCCTGAATAAATGAGCCTTCGCTGTTTATTTCAAATCTTAGATGTACCTGGTTCAACGCTCCGAAAAGCTTTTTGGGCAGGGCTATCTCTACATTCTTGCCGATACTGATCTCGATATCATGGGGCTGTTGATTACCCAGATCGACTGTCACTGAACGGGAAAACTCCTCAATAAAGATATCCAGCTGCCCCTTTCTGAGGTCAACGCTCTCAAAATCTCCGTCAAACGCGACATAGACCATCGACTCATTGTGTCCGTAGCGTATCTTCTCTACAGGCCCCCGCTTGCGGTCCATCGTGGAAAAAAGCCGGCTCTCATCGATCATACCGCATCCGATCCACTCAAAAAACGAAGAGGGACGTCCGTCGATCTTCGGATAGATAGGTGCCTGGGGCTTGACAATATAGAGTGCACTGCTTTTATCTTCGATGATCGGTTTGAAAAGTTCCGCAGGAGGCTGCATCTGCATCAGCTGGTAAATAGTGATCAGATGTTTTCTAAAGAGTTGATCAAACTCCGCTGCAAAATCCGTAAAGTGATCATCCCCATACCACCAAAACCAGTCACTGCACTGTGCGGCTAGGAAGTGATCTGCGATCGCTTTTTTCTGTTGTACAGAGAGTTTCGCTTCTTCCTGATCACAATCGCGTTTGGTTTGAAACAGAAGTTCCCAGGCTCTGTTTTTCTCTTTGTGCCCGGACCAGGTCGAGAAGTCACCCCCGATCCAGCTTCCGGAACTCAAAGTAGGAAGATGACGACTCTCCTGGGACAAAAGCATATCCATATTCACCGTATGCAGCCAGGGCAGATGGGTAAAGACCTCATACAGTTTCATAAAAAACGGATAACCGTTTTCATCATAATACTCCCAGGCATTCTCCCCGTCAAGAATGACAAAAACCACATCATCATGGGCATCCGTAGCCAAAGGTCTTAACGAAGAGACGAAATGGTCTACCGCATGACCAACCTCTTTATAACGGTACTCAAACCCGATAAGATCACTTAAAGCATGGTCTCTGAAAGCGACAAAAAGGTTCTCATAACGGTACGGTTTATAGAGTTGGCTGCGTTCGCCGTTTTGTAACGAACGAAAGAGTATCGCCTCATCCGTAGCAATCCAGCGGATCCCCTCATCCTGATAGATCTTCGCACTTTTGGTATCGACAGCGCCTTCGGCAGGCCAAAAACCGCTTGGGTCGCGGCCAAACGTCTCTTTGTAGAGGGCCTTGGCACGTTGGACATGCATAAGGGCATCGTTGCTAAAAGAGAGCGGGTTTTTGGGAGGTTTGGTATGGGGATTGGCTGCCGTGACATTATCCATATCTATCAAAAGCGGCAAAATCGGATGAAAATAGGGTGTTGTCGAAACCGTGATCTGTCCACCCTCTTGCAATCGGCTGTAAAGCGGCAAAATTTCCTGGGTAAAGCTTCCAAGTGCCTCGATAAGTGTCAGCTTCTCATCATGTGAAAAAGCCTCTCCCTTGGCAAGCATCCCCTTCACCACCTCATTATGCCCACGAAGGTAATTCCCGCTCCAGGCCAATAAAAACAGTACCTGCAGATCTATCAACTCGCTGTCGTTATAGGATTTTTGGTCAAAGAGCTCACGCATTCGCGCCAACGGTTTGACCATCGTATCAAAGTTGACAGATTTACAGATCTTTATCAGCCAGCTGCGTTCATCGGAAGTTAGCTGCGACACCTCTTTTCCCATCAAAGCCAGAAAGTAGTCACTCTTCAAAGGCTCTTTGTAGAGGTTGATCTGTTCGATCAAAGACGGGGTGAGATTAAAAGTCGCTTTGAGCCCCGGAAACTGTGAGAGGATCCACGGCATATCATAATAATCTTTGATCGCATGCAAAAAGACCCAAGGCATTTTCATCACGCCCTCACTGTCACGGTAATCGGGCTGGTGCATATGCCATAAAAATGCCAGCTGGATACTTTGGGTCATCGTTGCCACTCCTCGATCTTCGCTTTATAGCTCTCGTACAAAGCCTCCCCCTTCTTCCTGTTTTTAGCCTGGATATAGAGGTTCAAGTTCTCCGCATACTGATCCGGGATCATCAAGATCCACTCATGCGTATCGGTCCAGATTTTTACACCGTCTAGGGCCGAGGATTGCTTGCCTTTGGCAGCTTCAAGGAACTTTCTCATCATCCTGCCCTTAAGGGCCTGACTGCAGGGCAGTGTCGTAGCGTTATAATAAAAAGGCTCGATCTTTTTAACTACTTGGGAGAGTTTCAGATCATGTTTGATCAGCAGCTCTATGATCTTCAATCCCGCATACATCGAATCATGATGGAGGGTAAACTCGGTAAAGGCGAAATTGCCGTTCACCGTTGCAACCAGGTCATAGGTACGCATCTGGGAAGCCTTGAACTCGCTGTATTTACCCCGTTCGATATTCAGGTTTTCAAACAGATGATCCATAATGTCGGGAGCCCATGCGGGCAGTATGACCTGATGCTTTTTCTCCCCTACTTCCAGGTTAAGTAGGTAAAGCATCACCAAAAGTGCCATCTCCTTATCCAACGCATCGCCCTCATCCGTTATGATCGTCAGCTTTTGACCGTTGGGATAGATCATAAACCCCATATCAAAGCCCAATCCCTTGACAATTGCCGGGATCTCCTCTTTGGAACGTTTCTCGACACTTTTGAGGTTGCTTAGTTTTTGTTCGTCCGAATAGGCATTTAAGACGATATTTTCTATCTGCAGGGCATTGAGTATCTTGGGAAAATAGTCAGACGTACCTCCGGCCATAAGATCCACGACGATTCTAAAATTCTTTTGCTGTAACAGCTCTTTGTTGATACTTTGTTCCACCGCTTCCATGTAGGTAAAACGTTCATAGCTGTTATTGGAGCTCTCCATGATCTCGCCGATATCTTTATAGTTTACCCGTTTAAACTCCTCTTTGAAAAAGGCCTTTTCGATATTTTTTGCCATGGCGGAGTTGATCTTCAATCCGTCTTCGTTAAAGAAGATGATCTTGATACTGGCCGGATCTTCCATATGCTGACGGAAGTGAACACCGGCAACCATATCCTCATGAACCGCCAGGTTATACCGCATCACCGAAGAGGGGACAGAACGCATATCAACCGCATGGACACCCGAAGCGAGTATCCCGCCCAAAAAGGCACGTTTTAGCATACGTGAACTTTTGTGGCAGTCCCGTGATATATAGACCTTACTCCCTACCGGCAGCTGCGAAGCGAAGGCTTCGGCCAGTTTCGTTGCCATCTCACAGGAGAGTTCGATATTACTGATACCGGTTACACTTCCGTGTTCAAAAATAGAGTTCTTGTATTTGCTGCCCCAGATGACGTTGTTACTGATAATCGATGCATCTGCGATCTCTTTATGAGGCCAGATGGTGATATCCCGGTCGATCGAAACCAGACTTCCGACCTCGCACCCCTCAGCCAAAACCATCCCCGCTTTTGCCTGTGTATAGTTACCGATTGAGGCGTCATTACAGATGACACAGCTGTCCAAAAGGATACCGTCACCCAAAGTAGTATCGCCCCAAAGTACACTGTTACGCAGTTTACCGAAGTTACCGATCGTCGTATTATCACCTATGACGACATTTTGAAGCCTTGTGCCTTTGCCGATTGTCACATTATCACCCAAGATGACTTTATCGACGATCTCTACCCCATCGGGAAGCTCTATCGGCGACTTGCTGTAGAGTATGCCGTCCGGGAACATCTGCTGGTGCCCTTCAAGTTTGAAGTAAAGGCGGTCATGAAGGATATCATCATAAACCTCCCTGTAGCTGTCGGGGTTGCCCACATCACGCCAATATCCTGATGCCGTACACCCCAGCAGGTCAATCCCTTTTTTCATCAGTAACGGGAAAAGGTCTTTGGCAAAATCGAAATTGGTATTGGGAGGGATATATTCCAGGATCTCCGGTTCGATCACGTAGATCCCGGTATTGATCGTGTCACTAAACACCTCCCCCCAACTCGGTTTTTCCAAAAACTTCTCAATAATGCCGTCCTCATTGGCAATAACCACACCAAACTGTAAAGGGTTGGGTACCGACGTCAGCGTAATCGTCAACTTGGAACGGCTATCCTGATGGCAACGAAAGATCTGGTTAAAATCAAAATCGGTCACCAGATCCCCGCTGATGATGATAAAGTTATCATCACCGATAAGTTCCTGGGCCAATTTCACCGAACCTGCCGTCCCGTAATCATCATCCGGCAACACATAGGTGATATTGATCCCAAGATCTTTGCCGTCTTTAAAATAGTCGCGGATGATATCCGGCTTAAAATAAAGCAAAACGATAAAATCCTTGATCCCAAGATCACGCAGTGCCACCATCGTATGTTCCATCATCGGTTTATTGACAATGGGAAGCATCGGTTTGGGGCAGGAGTTGGTCAGCGGCTGTATACGGGTGCCGAACCCGCCGGCTAAAACTACAGCCTTCATCTTGCCATCTTTACAGTATCACAGCTATCTACTCTATGCATACACAGCCTTCCTAAAGGTCCAAGACTGCATTTTCACTGCCAAACGGAGAGGCGACACAGGGAAGTGAATCATCGGTATGCCATCCGCCTCCGTCCGTACGGTATCCAAACTCAAACCGGCTGCCTATATCCAAAACCTTCGTGATCGAATACTCACCGTTTTTTTTCTGCCGCATCGGTTCGTTTTGCCACTCACTCCATTCGCCCACAATCTCAACCGATTGAATATCTTCTACTGATGGAAAGGTGAATGTCACCCACGCTTTATCTGCCTTTTTTGTCACTTTGACCATATCTCATCCTTTATATGTTGACGCTCTTTAACACTTGCAACGCATTCCCTCATTCCGCGGGGAGATAACCCCGTTTTTATCGTTTGTCAGTACGTTATCCCTCCTTTTATCAAGATGTGCTTGTAACCCTTAGGCATCGGCTAACTCCAGTGCTTCGAGTCCCGGAAGGCTTTTGCCTTCGATCAAAGCCAAGGTCGCACTCCCGCCGCTTGAGATGACGCTGTAGTTTGTCAGTGTCGTAATCTTCTCGACCGCTTTGATCGTATCCGCCCCGCCTAGCATACTGTACGCATAGGAGTCGGAAATAGCCTCAGCTATTGCATGGGTACCTGTCAAAAAAAGATCATCTTCATAACGTCCCATCGGGCCATTCCAGATAATCGTATTTGAGGTATCGATCGCTTCACTAAAAAGTTTGATCGTAGCCGGTCCGATATCCGCCGCGCTAAATCCCTTGGGAATTTCCTGAACCGTGACGACTTTGACGGCTTGCTCTGCACCTACTTTTTGCGTCACCACCACATCAATAGGCAGATAAACCTTCACCTTTTTGTCGCGGGCTTCAGAAAGGATCTTTTTCGCCTCTTCGATATATTCGGGATCACACAATGAATCCTGCATATCATGCCCCTCTGCTTTTAAAAAGGTGTGACTGATGGCACCGCCTATGATCAACTTATCTACCTTTGGAATGATCATACGTAAAAGCGGTATCTTGTCTGCGATTTTGGCGCCGCCTAATACCAAGGAGAAAGGGGGTGTCGGATGATCCATCAATTGACATATCCCCTGCAGCTCCTTTATCAGCGCAAAGCCGGCGACTCTTTGTTTCACATAGTTTGTCATACCGTAGGTAGAAGCGTGCCGGCGGTGTGAAGCTGCGAAAGCGTCATTGATATAGATGTCACACAATGAGGCCAATGTTTTGGAGAACTTCTCGTCATTAAGCTTCTCACCTTCATAAAAACGGATATTTTCCAAAAGGACAACAGAACCCGGTTGAAGATTTTGTAACGATTGGGGATCGTTTATAAACGCCTCCACAAACTCTATTTCCCGCTCCAAAAGTTTTTCCAGCCGTTTGTGTACGGGTTTTAAAGAGTGACGCTTAGAGTCTTGAAGGTCCAAATGTCCCATATGCGCTACGATGATCACACTTTGTGCATGGTTGTCGATGCAGTAGTTGATCGTATGAAGCGCCCCTTTGATATGTTTGTCGTTGATGATTTTCTGTTTTTTGTCTAACGGTACATTAAAATCGGCCCGAATCAATACCCGCTTTCCGGCAATAGAGATATTTTTGACAGATTGTAAAGGGTGCTGGGAAAAATTACGGCAATTCATTAAACCAAACCTTTTAGACGTTATACATCTTCATATAATATTCATGTGCCATACGTCCCGAATCAAAGGCCGGTATCACATCACTCATCGCATTTTTCACCATCTCGATCCACTTCTTGGGTTCATCATAATAAAGCGGTACGATCTTGCTTTCCAGAAGATCCATAAGATTTTTATTATCTTCCTGGTCCTGATACTCAATAGGCATCGAATGGTCAATCTCGGGTATGGTAAAACTGTTAACCCCCTCTTTGGTAAACTCAGGATGCCATCCGTCATTGGTTGAAAGGTGCAAAGAACCGTTCATACTGGCACTCATGCCGCTGGTACCGCTGGCTTCACGCGAGACCCTCGGCGTATTTAACCAAACGTCACTCCCCTTTTTCAAAGTGCGTGAAAGGTCCAGTTCATACCCGATGAGTACCGCCATGTTTTTAAACTCCCGGCTCATATGGATCAGTTCATTGAACGCATTGATCGCATTGGTATCAAAGGGGTACGGCTTGCCTGCCCAGATCACCTGTACCGGATAATCTTCCCGCGTTATGAACTTTTTAAAACGTTCAAAATCCTGTTTTAAAAGACCCGGACGCTTATACTCGGCAAATCGCCGCGCCCAGACGATAGTCAAAACTTCTGGGTCAAACATCTGTCCGGTCTGATCCGCGACGATATCAAAGAGTATCCGCTTAAGATGTTTTTTACGGGCGATCAGTTCATAATCTTCATGGGCATCCAGTGCGTTTAGCATGCCCCTGTCGGTCCAGTAACGTCTGTTTTGGGCATTGGTGATATAGATAATCTCAGAGCGTCCTTCACAATCTTTCCACATGCGGTTGGCCACATCTCCGTGAAAACGGGAGACGGCATTGGAGATCTTTGCTGCCCGCAAAGCCCCTACCGTCAGGTTAAAGGTATCATCTTCGAGCAGTGTTATGGCGCGTACCTCGTCCATCTCCAGATCGCTGAAAAACCCGAACTTATGTAACAGGTCGATATTGTGCTCTTCATTACCCGCAGCTTCGGGAGTATGGGTCGTAAACACGACCCGTTTACGTACCTCATCCATATCCCGGTAACGGCTGTAGAGTTCATAGACCAAAGGTAGCGCATGTCCCTCATTCATATGATAGATATCTACCTGGTGCTGCAGCGCTTCTAAAACTCTCACCCCTCCGATGCCCAGTACGATCTCTTGAGAAATACGCGTCTCTTCGTTAGCATCATAAAGTTTATGGGTAATAGTACGGGAGAGGAAGTTGTTTTCGTCAATATCCGTGCTCAACAGGATCACCGGTGCGGAACCGAATACCTTGGGAGGAAGCAGCCATGCCTTGACATAGACCTCTTCTGAGTGTATTGTGACCTTGACTTTGATATTAAGATCTTCCAGAAAGTAGTAGTGTTTTCGGGTAAACTCGGCATTTAACGTACCGTCCGGATGACGTCCCTGATCATAATATCCGTAGCTCCATAAAATCCCGATACCTACAATGTTCTGACGCAGATCATAGGAGCTTCTCATATGCGATCCCGAGAGGAAGCCCAAACCTCCCGAATAGATCTTTAACGCCTGATGTACGGCGAACTCCATTGAAAAATAGGCAACGCTTGTTTCATAGCTGGGATTTATCCCGTAGTTATGCAGTTTCATCATCTGACTCCCTGAAAATATTCATACAACAACTTTTTACCCTGCTCCACACCCGGCTGGTCATAGGTATTAACATGCAGCATCGCTCCGACCAGGGAGGTTAACAGTTCGTAGTAGATAATGATCTTCCCGATATTGCGCTCATGGATACGGTCAAACGTGATACTGTCCACCGGGATACTGTTTTGCTGCAGACTCTTTTTGGTCGCCAGACACTGGGCATTGATCAACGCGCCGAATGTCGTACCGTTGACAAAGTCCGTCTTCTCGATATGAGGTAAGGAGATATCCGGTATAAGCAAATCGTTTTCAAAGTCATTGATATTGATAAAGGTGACACTCTTGTTAGGCGGCCCTTCGATAATCAGCTGCAAAAAGGAGTGCTGGTCAACCGCACCGATCAGTCCGATCGGAGTCAACCCGACATGCTCACCCTCGACATTCACTTTTCCAAGCGATTCACCCCAAAGCTGCACATACCATTTGGTCAGGTTTTCCAGCTCATTGGCATAGGAGAACATCACATTGATAGGCTTGCTTTGGGCATGCGAAGCATAATAGGCTGCTTTATGCAGCAGATGCTCCTCTTTGCGGCCAAAAAAGTTTTTTACAAACTCGTCAGCCCCCTGCAGGATGCTTTTAACGTCATACCCG
Organism: Sulfurimonadaceae bacterium; assembly: GCA_041562295.1. Taxonomy (GTDB): domain Bacteria; phylum Campylobacterota; class Campylobacteria; order Campylobacterales; family Sulfurimonadaceae; genus JBFEYF01. The sequence continues at coordinate 5,071 of JBFEYF010000017.1, read as the reverse complement.
GCCAGATACAGAGGTACCACACCTACGGTACTCAATACAGAAAAGCGTCCGCCCACATTGGCGGGTATATTAAACTGCTTCAAATGGTAGCTGTCGGCAAAGCGCGAAAGCACCGACCCTGCATCGGTGATGACCAAGACCCGCGAGCCGTCTTTACTTTCAAGCTTCAGGTCAAAATGGGCAATAACTGTTTTAAAAATGGAAATCGTTTCAATCGTAGAACCGGATTTCGAAACAACGATAAAAAGGGTGTTTTTTTTCTCCAATTGAGAGAGCGTCTTTGTGATATTTAGGGGGTCGGAATTTTCAAAGAAGTGCAGTTTTTTGTGTCGGGTTTTATGATCTAAAAGAGAGTGAATCGCCTTGATACCCAAAGATGAACCTCCGATGCCGATCAAAGCGATATTTTCAATCTCCTGATCCATAAGCAGACTCTCTTTTTGATGCCAGCTGTCTATTTCATCCAGCAGGTCCATAGAACTTCCGGGAAGAAAATAGTAACCGATCCGGCCACTCTCCTTCTCCTGTTCTAAAGAGGCTAACGCATCTTCCATCAATGCCACCGTATCTTGATCGGAATAGAACTCATGATCAAAGTGCAGCATCTAAGCAACCTTTATATCAGTAACGGTACAATCCATATCTTTTTCCTTTTCGTATGAAACAGCTTATAATAAAACGATCAACCCAGAACAAAACCTTATAAATAAATAGTTACTACTATCATACATCAAATTTCAGCTTTTTGATATATTTCATGAAAATTTGTAGAAAATAAATATTTCTACGCTGCTACCCAGATCTATCCGGAGTAGCAGTGTGACCCACTCCCATTACTGAAAGTGCGAAAGAATCTTATCTTTAGGGACTTTTGTCAGATTTGACGAGAGTGCAGTTTTTAGCGTTGTCTTGACACTGTTTGGCAAGAGTTCACTGAGTTGCTTGTGTGTCCCTTTGGGGAACGCCAAACACCAACCCTTTGGAGACTCGCGGTTTATAATAGACTCAATATCGTCGCAGATACTCTTTAGAAGACGTTTATCGTTTTCTCTGCTGCGGTCATGCTGTTCTCCGCTGGAGCCGTCAAAGTTTCCGCCTTTGTCACTGAGCATATCCTGCTCTTTTTGATGTGCGGCAATATAGTCGATGTCGGTAATAAGAGAGAGGCTTGCCGTAGCCTTTGGCCTGGGTTCACCGGCTTCTGCCGTATCTTTACGGGCGACTTCCGAGACACGATAAGCTTTCAACTGACCAAGGTCAGCAACTATGATAACGTTATCATTTAACTTCATAACCAGCTTCCTCCTGCGTTAACGTAAATAGCATATCTGAATCTTGACAACAGCTAGCCATTATAAGTTTTTCAAATAATGCAGTTTTTGATGATACACCGATAAAGCTTAAATAATTTTTTATTTTTTCTACTGGTTGCACGAGACACTCAGAGAAAAACTATTTACCGCCGTAGGTTATCGTCACGATTCCAAGACTCATCGTCGCAAAGAAGGCATTACTGCAAACAGTAAAGACAAGGTACGGGTTATAAATCTTTTTTTTGTAAGTTTTGTAGATCTTTTTTTTGTGAAGCTTTAAAAACATATGGGATCCTTTTCATCTAAATCGCATAGGTTTTCAAATGATAATACTTTATACTTAAGCAGGTGTAATCATAAATTTTACTGCAAAGAGTAAAGCAAAACAGCATGTTAAAAATAATTTTTATATACCAGAAAACAGCAGCAGATATATTTTGCTGCTGTTGTTTTATATGAGGTGACGTAATCTAGGGAATCTCTACTTCTTTTTACGCGTTTTTGAGGCACGGGCCTTGTTCAGTTTATACTTTTTTTTCTTAAGCTGATCGGTAATCAACAGGGAGAGCTCATGTATCTCACTGATCGTACAGCCGCTTTGGTTTTCAAAGTATTCCCTATGGACTTCGAACTTGCTTATCAACTCCAGATAGTCGATCTCTTCCAAAAACGGGTAATAAGCTGTCGACTTTTGTTCCTCCAAGACCCAGTTTGCCAATACACAAATGACCAGGAACTCGGGAAGGTAGGCCTTCTTATCGGCATAATAGGCCGCAACTCTTTGTGCCATCACATCATAATAGTGTATCAGCGGTTCTTCATACGCAAAGAGTGCTTTGAGCTTCGGGTCCTGCTTGGCACCCTGTGTCACATGGATCAGATAGTCGACATTGACAACACTTCTTTGCATTTGCGTCAGCAACGTTCTAAGCGTCTTGTAGACATAGTCCGTATCCTCTTGAGAACCCAGCACCGGTTCATAGCCCATCTCGTCGATCTGGGTAAAGTAGCGCTCCAGTGCTGTCCTGGCGAAAACCAGCAATGCCTCTGTCTTGACATCTCTTAGTAGTTTTGGCTTAACCCTATTCGTACAATAGTAGTTGACAAAACTCTCCATCGGGGCCATACCCTTGACAAAGTCACTCATCGTTAAGACCTCCTAGAGGATTGTCTCTATTTCAGCAGAGTCTGTCTCTACTTTTTTCGCTTTGGCTTTGCGGTCCTCTTGAAGTTTTTCCGAAAGCTTTGCATCATCTAGCGCCAGGATCTGCATCGCAAGATAGGCAGAGTTGACCGCTCCGGCTTTCCCGATAGCAACCGTAGCGACCGGCATACCTGCTGGCATCTGAACCGTTGAGTAAAGGGCATCTACACCCGACAGATCACTGCCTCCCATAGGAACACCGATGATAGGCTTGACTGTAGTAGCAGCCAAGGCTCCGGCCAGGTGAGCCGCCATACCCGCAGCTGCGATAAAACATTGTGCACCTTTTTGTTCGGCTTCCATAACATACTGTTTCGTACGCTCAGGACTTCTGTGTGCACTGGAGATGATCAACTCATAAGGTACGCCGAAAGTATCCAATGTATCGGCACAAGATTTCATAACGTTATAATCACTTTTGCTACCCATGATGATAGAGACAAATTTCATATTAATTCCTTTTCGATTGCGATCTTTTAACAGAAGAACTTTTCTATATCCAAAAGCATACAATACAAATTTCAGCGCACTTATCTTTACCCTTTCAATTTTCATATAAATTAAAAATATGATACTTTTAGTTACATAAAAAAGCCACAATACCCACAATGTTACTTTTAGTATCATTATAACATATTCTTATCTACTAACAAAAATCAGTAGAGCCTCTCAATTTGTTACTATATTATACACATACCCACAAAAGCAAAAATCTTTTTTTTAAAAATCAGCAACAGGATATGGCTTTACAGTACACTTCAAGACACTATTTAGTTATAACTCTTTTTAAGGCAGTTAGCTCTTTTTATCAAATAAGGGAAGATAAGCATGGATAAAATTGATACTTTTCTAAACAATAACAGGCTCTGGGCCACCCAGATCAAAGAGGAACAGCCCCACTACTTTAGCAATATGGCCGCAGGACAGCAGCCTGAAATGTTATGGATTGGCTGTTCGGACAGCCGCGTTCCGGCAGAGATTATCGTGGGGGCTGAACCGGGAGAGATGTTTATACACCGTAACATCGCCAACCAGGTTATAGCGACCGACTTTAATGCGCTAAGCGTCGTACAGTATGCTGTCAATATCCTCAAGGTCAAACATATCATCGTCTGCGGTCACTATGGATGCGGCGGTGTCCAGGCGGCACTCAATCCGCAAAACCCGGGTTTGGTTTTGACAAATAAGTGGCTGATGCACATAAAAAACACCTACCGTCTGCACCAAGATGAGATTGATGGATTTATGACAGAAGAAGAGAGAGTCAATAAACTGGTAGAACTTAATACGATCGAGCAGGTTCATGCACTGTCACACACCTCTATCATCCAGGAGTCTTGGGATAACCACGATGCGCCCATGATCCACGGGTGGGTTTATGATATGTCTAACGGACTACTTAATCAACTCATAACCCTCAAACCCGGAGATCCGATCGATCCTGTCTACAGCTATAAACCCGTAGATTAAATCAAGAGATTTTAAAAGCGGTACCGTCTAAAGAGCGATCCCAGTGTTTGGGAGTCGAGTGCCCCTATATGGCGGTAAACCTCATTCCCCTCTTTATCATATATGATCTGTGTCGGTATCATACGCACTTTGAGTTCATACGCGGCGTAGCGCTCTTTTTTTACGTCGATAAAATGGATCTGATACTGCGGGTGTTGCTGTTTGATTCGAAACAGCATCTTATCCATGATTTGGCAGCTGTGGCAGCTCTTTGAACCTACTTCCAAAAAATAAGGCTTGCCCTGCCCGATACTGGCTTTAACAGACTCAAAAGAGGTAGCTTCCAGCGACTCCTTCGCCGCGACTTCCAAACCAAAGACAAACACCCATACCACGATCAACCGTATCATAAAAACTCCTAAAACTGTTCCAGTGCCTGCCAAAGAAAATAGAGTCCGATGCCTAAAAGCATCAGGGCAAAAAATTTGTTCAGATACTCTGAAAAGCGTATCACCACCCTGTTGGATGTCACGCTTTGTGCAAAGCCGACAGAAACCCCTGCCGCCACAAGCAACAGTGAATGCCCCAGGGCAAAGGTTACGATCAGGGCATACGCATAGAGATACCCGCTGTTAGCCGCTACGCTTATGATCGCAACGAGCGGGGCCGAAGCACAGGGTGTACTGACCAGGCCAAAGACCACCCCGATCAAAAATCCTCCGACCAGACGATAACCGATCAGCTTCATCATAAGTGCCGATTTGTTGACTTCACCCAGCCATCCCCAGGCATAGATACCGATAAGGATACTAAAAAAAGCGGCCAAAAGATAGGCCCAACTCGGGGCTATAGAGAAAAAGCCCCCGAACTTTGCTACGATAAAGCCCAGAATGGAAAAGCTCACTATCACGCCCAGGGCAAAAAGCAGTGTGAATAGATAGGTGTATACGACTCTTTGCTTTCCTTTGAGATCTTTATTCATAGCGAGTGAACTGCCGACCAGCAGCGGAACGGTTATCAGGGAACAAGGGGCCAATGCCGTCAGACTTCCCGCACCCAGGGCCCCGACAAACGTCCAAACGGTATCGGACGTCAAAAGGGAGAT
>JBFEYF010000016.1:0-19036 GCA_041562295.1 Sulfurimonadaceae bacterium | reverse complement strand
TGCTCTCAGAAAAACGCATGTTCGATCCGATCGACTTGCTCTCGGCACCGATGATCGCAGACCCTTCCATGATAGCAGCCAGTATCGCTGTCGTCGTACTCTTGCCGTGGGCACCGCAGACGGCGAAGACCTCTCTGTCTTTGACCACGGTAGGCAGAAAATCTCTTCGGCACAGCGCCTTGATGCCAAGCTCTTGGGCACGTTTGCGTTCCACATTTTCAGGCTTCACGACGGCGGAGTAGACAACCAGGTCATGATCGGCATGGATAGCGTCGGGAGTGTGGCCGATCGTCACTTCGCATCCGCGGTCGACAAAATATTGTGTGATCTTTGTCGCTTTCATATCCGAACCGCTTACTTCGTGTCCCAAAGCCTGCATATATTTGGCCAGTGCCGAGATACCTATCCCGCCGATACCGATAAAGTGTATTTTCATAAGTTCCTTACCTAAATAGTTTCGCATATTTTTGCGTAGCCTGCGCAACTGCATCCGCACCTTTTTTCAGACGTTTGTCCACCTCTTTGGTAAAACGGGAGAGAAAAAAGTGTTTGGGGGCTTCATCCGATACCCACTGGGTAATAAAGGTATCAAAATCGACCGACACCATCAGTGCCAACAGATGTTTTTTGACTGCTTCTGAAAAAAAGGGCGAATCTGAAGCGACACTCAACATAGCGAAAGCCTCTTGCGCTTCGTAGCTGTGACCCGCTTCAAATTCCGACAACGCTTTTTCATAAAGGACCCTAAGCATAAACTGTTCACTTTTGTTATCAAACATAAAATGTTCTTGGGAAACCATCTTCTCATGCAGCCGATCGGTGGCCATATCTACCAAAACAGCTAAAAGTTCTTGACGCTCAGCCTCATCCAACAATCCCTCTTGGGCATAGACCCCGTAGAGGGACTCTATATCTTCAGCCTCGATGTACCCTTTGATCTTCTCTATCATAAACTGCCGCTGCCGCTAAAAAGCTTCCATCGCCTCTTTAAGACGCGTAAGCGCTTCTTGTGTTCTTGTTTCATTTTCTACCAATGCGATACGGATATACCCCTTGCCGACACCGTTACGCCCCAGGTAGGAGCCGGGAAGTACTTTGACCGCATAGTTTTCATACAGATATCTGGTAAACGCCTCATCGTCTCCGACCTCGATCCAGAGATAAAAAGTCGCATCAGCCGGCTTGATCCCGAGGATCTCTTCGGCGATTTTAAAGTTGTTTTGATAGATCTTCCGCGAGACTTCGACATGCGCCTCATCATTCCAGGCAACTGCCGATGCATGCTGAAGCGGAACCGGGGAAGCACAGCCGATATAGGTGCGGTAGAGCATATACTCTTTTAAAAGTTCGGCATCTCCGGCGATAAACCCGGATCTGAGTCCCGGTGCCGAACTTCTTTTGGAGATCGAATTGATAACCACGACGTTTTTAAAGGTATCGTTTCCACAGGCGATACTCGCTTCCAAAAGTGAGGGCGGGGGCGTATCGGTATAGATCTCGCTGTAGCACTCATCATTAAGCAGAACAAAGTCATACTTCAGTGCCATCTCTACCCACACCTGAAGCTCTTTTACAGTTAAGACCGTCGTTGCGGGATTGTTGGGAAAGTTGATGATGACCAGATCCACATCCGCGAAATCTTTTTCATCCACCTTCGGTTTAAAGCCGTTTTCAGGCAGAAGATCGATATGCATGATCTTCGCACGACTGGCGATGGCCGCACCCTCATAGATCTGGTAAAACGGGTTGGTAAAGGCCATTTTCGGCTCTTTGCACTCATGCAGAACAAACTGGGGGAAGTTAAAGAGCACTTCACGCGTACCAAACGTCGGAATGATCTCTTCAGGCTTAAGCGCAACGCCAAAACGCTTCTTGACGAAGTTGAGCATCGCATCTTTTAAAAATGATTCTCCCGCACTTTTGGGGTATTTGTTCAGTGTCGGTGCCGCCTCTTTCAAAGCTTCCTGAATAAAAGCCGGGGTCTCAAACTGCGGTTCGCCGATAGTCAGGGAAATAGGATCTTTTGTTTGGTTTATCGTGACATCAGCCAGTAAGTTGTTTAGTTTTTCAAAGGGATAGGTTTCAAACTGCATAACGGTCCAAGAAATATTTTTTTGTATTATATCGAAAAGGTCGATATATAATGCTATACTTTTTGCCCAAGGAGCAGATATGCCGTTACGGTCACTTTTTATGCCGACACTCTTTGTGTTTGCCCTTCTTTTGAACGGATGCAGTGCAAAACAGGATCCCTGTGGTGTCGGCGTCTATCTTAACGATGACGGAAGCTTAAAAAGCAGTGACGTTCACCATCTGGGAGAGTGTAAAAGCACCCCCAGACGTTGTGGCGATCCTCTTTTTTAGCGGTGGCCGCGGCAGGCTATGCTTACTTTGACAATTTTTTAATCCCGAAAGGACCACAGTGAAAAAAAAGATAGTAACACTGCTTATCATTCCTACGCTCGCATCTGCACAAGTTGCACTCGATGACGACAAGACACGCCTAAGCTATACCTTGGGTCAGCAGGTAGGAAAACTGTTGCAGCAGCAAAAAGTCTCCTACAATCTGGATGCACTCTATGAAGGCATCAAAGACCAGCTGCAAAACAAAAAAGCGCGTATGAGTGAAATCGAAAAACGTCAGGCACTGGAAAAACTGGGGCAGATGCAGGAGAAGATGCGTAAAGAGGCGCTGGTTAAGAATAAGCGTGAAGGTGAAGCCTTTTTGGCCAAGAACAAAAACCTTCCCGGTATCGTGACACTCGATAGCGGTCTTCAGTATAAGATCCTGCGTGAGGGTAAAGGGACGCATCCCAAAGCTACCGATCATGTAACGACACACTACAAAGGGACACTTATTGACGGTACGGTCTTTGACAGTTCCTATCAGCGCGGCGAACCGGCGACCTTCCCGCTTAACCAGGTGATCAAAGGGTGGACCCAGGCACTGCAGCTTATGCAGCCGGGTGCAAAATGGAGACTCTTTATCCCTTCCGAACTTGCTTACGGTCAAAGAGGTGCCGGCAATATCGGACCAAACAGCACACTTATCTTTGATGTAGAACTGCTCTCTATTAAAAAATAGTTACCGTTTCTATTCTCCATTCTCCCTACACGGGGAGAGCCTAATTCCAAATCTCTTTTGTCGGAAAACCGCTACCCTGCTTATGAAGTTCATAGACTCTATGGATATTTGTCGAGGTCATTCCTAAATACCAAAGTCCGCATAGACTGATCAGTGTCGCATACAAGATAGCTCGTTCCATTATAGATCCTTTCTCATCTTTTTGATAAGCTATGCTAACCCTTTTTGATGGAGATTTTATGGTCTGTATCAAAATTTTTTTACCCCTGGCAAAAGTCGGCCAGCACACCTCCTTTTATACTCATCGCCGTCTCTTTGTCTACCAGTTTTTCTATAATGGCTATACCGAAACAGATCGCCGTTGCCGGTCCTCTTGAGGTCATCACATTCTGGGTCTGCACCACCTTCATGTCATCACGGTAACCTCTTTGGCTGATCTGCTCTTGGACACCGGGATAACAGGTAAAGCCCGGCTTTAAAACCCCTGCATGACCCAGGGCGAAGGGTGCTGCACAAATCGCCCCGATCAGCTTTTGTTTCGCATCCATCTCCTTTAAGAGGCTTTGTACCTCCTTGGATTCGGCCAAGATCCGCGTACCGCCCCATCCTCCCGGCAGTACCACCATATCAATATCATCACTTTTTTGCCCCTTTAAAGGGCCGTCTGCCTGCACGGTAATACCGTTGGCACCTTTGACCAGAGCGGTATCACCTACGGCTGCCGTATAGACCTCGATACCGCCACGGCGCATCACATCGATAAGGCTTACCGCCTCAATCTCTTCAAACCCTTCCGCCAAAGGGACCACTACTTTGGGTTTACGCATCTTCACTCCTTAATTGGGCAACTTTCCCCCTATTTTGCACATATTTTTCTTAAAATATGTATAATAGTATGATGTCGTTTTAATAAAGGAAATATAATGCATACACGTGCTGATGAAGTCATCGAACATGTCAAAAAAATGGAAAATATTGATGATGCCAAAAAAGAAGCTATCATTACCAAGATCCAAGAGTGGAAAACGGATAAAAATGCCCAGAACAACTCCTTGGCCGTAACCTTTGAGAAGTTCTGGATGGAACTTGAACCGATTTTTGCCGAAATGGGCTGGGTTTAATCCCTCCCCTTTTACCCCTTTTAGCTCCCCTTTCCCCTAATTTGATACAATACGAAAACTTTTACCCTACCTGGAATCATTGTGTTAGCCTGTACCTATTATGAAAACAATCTTTGCCGTTCCTGCAGCTGGATCACGATCCCCTATGAACAGCAGTTACAAAAAAAGCATGAGGAGCTCTCATCCCTTTTAGCCCCTTTTGACCCGCCTCCTTTTGAACCTCCGGTAGAGAGTGAGCAACGAGCGTTTCGCAATAAAGCCAAGATGCAGGCACTCGGATTTGCCCATGAACCGGTGCTTGGGATCATCAACCACGAGGGCAGACCGGTAAGTCTGTGCCGCTGCCCGCTCTACAGTAAGGATATGCAAGAAGTCCTCTCCTTTGTTGAAAGCTGGATCAAAACGGCAGGTATCTCTCCTTATCGTATCGATAAAAAAAAGGGCGAACTCAAGTTCGTACTTTTGAACAAATCCGAAGCGACACAGGAGCTGATGCTGCGTTTTGTACTCAAAAGCGACAAGGCGATCGCACAGATACGGGAGTATCTTCCCTTAATAGTCGAAAAGTTTCCCCTTATAACCGTCGTCTCTGTAAATATCCAGCCCGTTCATATGGCGATTATCGAAGGTGCCGAAGAGATCTTCTTGACCCAAAAGCAGCAACTCAAAGAGTATTTCAACCAGGTGCCCTTATATATCCGTCCCCGGACCTTTTTCCAGACCAATCCCCATGTAGCATCACAGCTTTATCTTCAGGCAAAACGGTGGACCAAAGAGGTCAAAGCGGATACCCTTTGGGATCTTTTTTGCGGCGTCGGAGGGTTTGGACTCCATTGTGCCGATACCGAGACTGCACTCACCGGTATCGAGATCGCTCAGGAGGCTATTGGGTGTGCCCGCGCATCTGCTGAGGAGTTGGGTATCAAAGATATCAGATTCCAGGCTTTGGATTCGGCATCTTTTGCCCAAAAAGGGAATCATTCTCCCCAGCTTATCATCGTCAACCCTCCCCGACGCGGCTTGGAGGAGAGCTTGTGCCAAACACTCCAGGAGATTGCCCCGCACTATCTGCTCTACTCAAGCTGCAATGCAAAAACTCTGGCTGAAGACCTTCAAAGGATCAAAGGGTATCGGATACAGAAGGTGCAGCTGTTTGATATGTTCGCACATACTGCACACTATGAGGTACTGGTTTTATTAAAAAGAGACGATTAGGAGAGGCTTTTTGAAGCCTGGTACTCAGGCGAGAAGAAGCGCTCTACAATCACACGCAGTTTTTTAGGATCGCTTTCGCGGTTAACTTCGTCTCTAAAGCTGCTGGCTCCGCCAAAACCTTTAGAGTAGGCATGCAGCTGGGTTCTGAACTTGATAGGACCGTGTTCACCGTAGACATCGACCATCTTGTCGTAATGTTCCAAGATGATCTCCTGTTTGAGTTCCAAAGAGATATCGCTCTGTCCGTGTTTGAGCTGATAGAAGATCCAGGGGCTTCCTACCGCACCGCGCCCGATCATCACGCCGTCGGCTTTGGTATGTTCCAAGACCCATTGCGCTTTTTCGTAGGAGTCGATATCCCCGTTGGCAATGACAGGAATCGAAACCGTCTCTTTGATACGCTTGATCGCATCATAATCTACCGGAGCCTTAAACTTCCCGGCACGCGTCCGTCCGTGTACCGCCATAAAATCGACACCGCTTGCCTCGACACGTTTGGCGATCTCTTCGGCATTATCTTCGGCAAAGCCGATGCGGATCTTGGCCGAAGTATAGGCTGTTTTTGCGGTCTCTCTCATCGCCTGCAGGATCTCGCTCATACGGTCCAGGTCATTTAAAAGCGCCGATCCCGAACCGTGACCGACCACTTTGGGAACCGGACATCCGATATTGAGGTCGATGCAGTCAACCCCTTCGACACCGTTGAGTACCTCTACCGCCTGGCGTACGATCTCCGGGTCCGCCCCGGCGATCTGGATCGAATAGGGATCTTCATTGGGGGATTTTTCCAACATCTTCATCGTTTTTTTGGACCCGTAGGCAAGAGCATTGGAACTGATCATCTCAGATACCGTCAGATCGGCACCGAACTTTTTGACAACGGAACGAAGCGGGAGGTCCGTATAGCCCGCCAGCGGGGCTAAAACGTAAAGAGGTTTCTCAAAAGATATAGCGGCCATTATTTTTTACAAAACTCCGGCTGGACCAAAAGGTCGATATTACAAGAGTAGCTGATATCTTTGAGTGCAAGGAAAGCGCGGTATTTAGGGAAATCCTCTTCCGTAAAGTTTTCTAAAAGCTCACGCGCTTTATCAACCATCTCAAGATCAAGATAGGTGTAAAGCAGCGCTTCGTTTACCTCAAAACCTTCATCCAGCAATGTCTTGAAGTAGCGCATTCTGTCTTCGGGGATCAGTACGGTTCTTACAGCAATAGCCAACTCCATAAAGCCTACAGGGTTGATCTCTCTGGTAACATTACGGGTCAATTCCAAAAGTTCTTCAAGTGCAATCTCGATAGCGTTCTCTTCCTGGTTTACACGGTATAAAATAGTAAGCAGTGAACGGATAGAGACGAACTTTTTATATTTGAGCAGATCCGAGAGTGTTGCCGTTGCAGCGAAGGTTCCGTATGCTTCTTTGATCGTGGCATCATCATAGTTTTCTGCACTGTTTAGCATCTTCTCTGCCGACATCGCATCACTTTTAAGGCGGTTTTTCGCATTTTTAATCGACAACGGGTTGCTTTTTGAAAGAGAGAAGCGTTTCATATCGACCGGCTTACCCGCATCCAGCTCCTGCAATGCGTCAAACACTGATTGGATCTTGGCATCATCTTCGATCACCGCGCCCTTTTTGGGACGCATGACAGAGCTTTGTACCAAATCCCCTAAAAGGCGGTATCGGGGAGTCTTATACTCATAGGTACGCTCTTTTTGAAGGTAGGCATTATAAAATGCGTCTTTGAGCTTTTCAAAATCACGCTCATAATTGCGCAGACGGAAGTAGTTTTGGACTGTTGATACTGACATTAAAACCACATTGAGCAGATAAAAGAGTACAAACGGCAGGGTTACCCATAAAGCGATCGGGTATGCCGTCAGATGAATACCCAAAATATCCAGCGGTGCACTCTCTTTGGTGACGAAGAAATAGACAAAATTTCCCAGTACGATAATAAAAAGCAGTGTAAACAGTGTATAAAATTTTAATGTCATTGTGAGTCCTTACTCTCCGTTTTTCTCGACGATCTCCCGACAATCGATACAATACTTGGCATGCGCTTTAACTTTCAGGCGGTGGATACCGATCGGTTCTTCACACATATCACAGATACCGTAGGTACCCTCTTTGATACGCTGCAAAGCTGCTTCGATTTCATGCAGCTCGATATCCTGTTGTTGACCGATAGCATTCTCTACGATATTGTCAGTACTTGCAGCAGCAAAGTCACCTTCGTCATTTAACTCCATCTCATGAAGCTGATCCAGCTCATCTTCCACACTATTAATGTTTTTAATAATCTGTTCTCTACGTGAACGTAGGATCTCTTCGAAAAACTCAATCTCGTTTGCGTGCAAGTTATGCTCCTGTTATTTGTGATAAGGGTGATTATTCAGGATCGAAAATCCCCGATAAATCTGCTCCAGCAAAACCACCTTGGCGATTTTGTGACTCATCGTCAATTTTCCCAGACTGATCGTCTTATCACTTTTTTGAATAAATTCATCATTAAAGCCGAAAGCTCCGCCAATGAAAAAATTTACCGACATTTTATCACTAAGAAGCTTACTAAATTCAAAACTATCGATTATTTTTCCATCAGGATGTAACATAATGTTGTAATTTCTACTCAAATAGGGTTCAAATGTTTCACTGTAAGCAGCTTGAGCTATCTGTTGTCCCTGCGTCTGAGCCTGGGATATTTTCTTGTTGAAAAGTACCGTATCTTCAAGTTTGGCAAACTTCGATATCAGTTTGGTGTACTCTTTGGTGATCGGTTCATAGATATCTTTCTCTTTTTTGGCAATGGAGAGGATATTAATCTTCATACAGATCACTCCCGATCACCAAATAGGTCACATACTCAAAGCAGTCTGTCAGTTTGACCCCGCCGATCGCTCCGACCGGATGGGTAGAGTGTGCCGCGATACTGTCGAGTCTTTCGCCCAAAATATGCTCGACATCTTTGGTCGCCGTGCTTTTATAAGCACCCAGACCGATATAATCAAGCGGCAGAGCATTGGCTTCTTTGACCTCCGCTTCGTTGTGTGTGGAGATCCCCAGCATCTTCTCATCACCGATCTCTTGGCGTATCTTCAAAACAGCTTCCCTGTTCGTTGGGCCGAACCGTTTGAGATCCTCCTGTCCGACATGAAGTCCGTCACAAAAAGGGACCAACTCGATATGATCGTTGATGATCAGATATCCGTCCCACAATTCGCGTAATTCGATCAATGTTTGTTTAATGTCGGGGAGATCACCGTTTTTGTTGCGGTACTGGATAATTTCAGCTTGATGTTTGGTAGCAGAGGAGACAAAGTCTTGCAGACTCTTGCCCTTTTTTTTGAGTGTGTCGGCATCACACAGGGCGTAGAGCTTCATTCTTTTCGCGCTTAGTTTCCTGTCATCATACGTAACAGGTCGCCCAGGGTCTTGCGCATATCGTTACGGTTGACTACCATATCGATAGATCCTTTTTCCAAGAGGAACTCGGCTCTTTGGAACCCTTCGGGAAGGTCAGAACCGATTGTCTGTTTGATAACGCGCTGTCCGGCAAAGCCGATCAACGCACCCGGTTCTGCGATAATGATATCGCCCAGGGTAGCAAATGAGGCACTTACACCACCCATCGTCGGATCGGTCAGTACCGAGATATACGGAAGTTTGGCTTCACCGAGTTTTGCCAAGGCGGCAGAGGTCTTACTCATCTGCATCAAAGAGAATGTTGACTCCTGCATACGCGCACCTCCTGAAGCGGATACGATGACAACACCCTGGCGTTTCTCAATCGCGCGGTTGATCGCACGAACGATCTTCTCACCCTCAACGGATCCCAGGCTTCCCCCCATAAAAGAGAAATCAAATACGACAAGCTGTGTAGGCACACCGTCAATCGTACACTCACCGGCAACGGCCGAAGATTGACGGTTTGTCTTGGCACGCCCCTCTTCGATACGTTTTTTATACGATTTTTTATCGACAAACTTCAATGGATCGATAGGAACAAGATTCTCATCATGCTCTACAAAACTCTCTTCATCCGCCAGCAATGCGATACGCTCTTTGACGCCGATACGCAGGTGGTAACCACACTTCGGACAGACATAGTTTTGATTCTCTACCTCTTTATAGTACATCAATGCCTGGCATGACTTACACTTGATCCAGTGAGACGGTGCCTCGCTGCGCGTAGGTTGTGTAGCCTGCGGCTGTTTCCTTGTAAAAAGATCCATTAAACTCATCTTATTTCCTCTAAAACAATAGCTTTTACTTTTTCTAACATCGCTTCATCTTGTGCTACGATAATGACTCTCTCCGACAGGTAACGCGGTAGTTCCTGTGTGATAAAAAGTCCCGCCTCGATGTCAAAAGGGCGATTTTTACCGATAAAAATCATAAACCTCGCATCGAAACTGTAGACAAGCGACAGTGCTACAGCACCCGGACTGCGAAATTTTAACTTATTTATCATTAATTTATCTACAATTTTCGTGTAAAGTGATGATTTTTCGAAAATTCCGACTTTGCTAAAAAGGTTTTGTTCTCTACGTTTCGTCTCAGTTCCCGTCAGTTTACGCTGCATAGCCGGTTCGTCCGCACACCGGTAGATAAAATCACCGTTGGCGAAATTACATACGGCGGCCGCGATCGTCTCTCCCTGATACTGTAATGCCATGGATGCCCCGAAATAGGGGAAATGGCTGATCAGGTTATCACTGCCGTCAATAGGATCCAATACTACGAGATAGTCGCCTTTGCCATGGTGTCCGTACTCTTCGGAATAGATCGCGGCGAAAGGTTCAAAATAGGAGAAAAAAATCTTTTCTGCTTTGATGTCGATAAGCAGACTGTGGTCACCACCCTCGCCGATATCGACGTGGGTATAATCTTCTTTGGTTCGCGGAGCCTTAAGCAAGGCATCCACATCTTTACAAGCGTCGATACTGGCATCGATAAAACGCTTGATGATTGATGCAGACATAAACCGTGCTTATCCTAAAAGCTGTTTGATAATAGCCCGTGCAGCCTCACGTCCGTCGAATGCTGCACGTACGACCAGGTCGGCACCGCGGAAACTGTCACCGCCGGTATAGATACCGGAAGTCGATGTTTCATAATGTTCATTGACGGTAATACCGCCCCAGCTGTTGGTCTCGATACCGTTTTCAGCCAGGAACTTCGGCACTTCCGGATTAAATCCCAGTGCCATGACGATCAGATCCGCTTCGACTCTGAACTCACTTGAAGGGATCTCTTCGACACTTTGACGTCCCGAAGCATCCGGTGCACCCAGGCGCATTTTAACGAACTCAACACCGATAGCCTCACCTTTTTCATTGGTGATGATCTCTTTCGGGCTGGCGTAGAAGATAAACTCTGCGCCCTCTTCTACCGAGTTTTTATACTCTTTTTTACTTCCCGGCATATTAGCCGCATCTCTACGGTAGACACAGGTAACTTCCCTCGCCCCTTCACGGATCGATGAACGCAGACAGTCCATAGCGGTATCACCGCCTCCGATAACCACGACACGCTTATCTTTTACCGAGAGCGCTTCATCGCCGTTTTTGCCAAAGAGTTTGCCCTGGACATCATTAAGAAGCTGCATCGCCGGTACAACACCCTTAGCATTCTCGTTAGCGATCCCCGCTTTTTTGGCTACAGTCGCACCGATACCCAAGAATACGGCATCGGCATCATTACTGATCTCTTCAAACGTTTTATCTTTGCCGATCTCACAGTTAAGATGCAGTTTCAGACCCGCTTCCTCCAAAATGGAGACACGGCGCTCTACGATACGCTTGTCCAGTTTGAAGTTGGGGATACCGTAGGTCAAAAGTCCGCCTGCACGGTCAGCTCTTTCATACATCTCTACGGCGATTCCCGCACGCAAAAGGTAGGTCGCAGCCGAAAGGCCTGCAGGGCCCGAACCGATAACCGCTACTTTTTTATCTGTCGTGATACCCGGGAACTCAGGTTTAAGCCCCTTTTTGAATCCCTCTTCATTGATGTGGGTCTCAATCGAACCGATCGTGATAGCCCCGTGGCCGTCATTGAGGGTACAGTCCCCTTCACACAGTACATCATGAGGACAGACACGTCCCATCACTTCCGGAAACGGCGAAGGCTCGTTAGAGAGTCTGAATGCGAACTCAAGATCTTTTTCAGATACCGCCTTAAGCCACTGCGGGATATAGTTGTGCAACGGACATTTTGTCAGACAAAAAGGGTCCCCGCACTGGATACAGCGTTCTGATTGAGATGCAGCTTCAGTCTGGTTGAATTGTTCATAAATCTCACCGAAATCTTTAACACGTTCGCCTACCAGGCGTTTGCTTGGCTCGATTCTGTCTGTAAATATAAAGTTTTGCATCTTAATCTCCTTTTTCCGGATTAAGTGGAAGTTTTTTCATCTCTTTAGGACGTACCAGCCAGAAGTTTCTAATCTCCACTCTAAAATCATCTAAAATTTTCTTCGCTTTAATGCTGCCTGTCTCTTTGACATAATCTTCCAGCAGCTTTTTCAGATAGTGGCGTGCCTCATCACCGTCATCGGTATCGAAACGCATCGCTTCTACCAGCTCATTGTTCATACGTTCGAAGAAGTCGTGGTCTTCATCATAGATAAAGCTGAATCCTCCGGTCATACCGGCACCGAAGTTGACACCCGTCTTACCAAGGATTACGACAACACCGCCTGTCATATATTCACAGGCATGGTCACCCGTACCTTCGACAATTGCCAAGGCTCCGGAGTTACGTACGGCGAAACGCTCACCGACGCTGCCCGGTACATAAAACTTACCGCCTGTCGCACCGTACAGACAAGTATTACCAGCCAATGAGAAGGCGTGTCCCTGGTGTTCCGAAGTGATAATGATCTTACCGCCGTTCATACCTTTACCGACATAGTCATTGGCTACACCGTCAAGATATAAAGAGAGCCCCTTAGCCATAAACGCACCGAAGGATTGACCGGCAACGCCTGTCAACTTCATCGTGATCGCATTCTCTGCCAGACCTTCGTCTCCGTAGAATTTTGCGATCTCACCTGAGATAAGCGCACCGAAACTTCTGTTTAGGTTGGTGATCGTCTTATTGAGTACGATCTCTTTGCCCGGATGGGTAATCGCATCCTGAACCTCTTTAAGGATCTCTTTTTCATAGGCGTTGTCATCATACGGCTCATTGGATTCCACCTGACAGGTGTCCACACCGTCCAGACGCTGTAGAACCGAGCTGAAGTCAAACTTCTTGGCAAACTCGTCATCAACAACTTTAAGCAGATCACTGCGTCCGATAACCTCTTGCAGTGACGTATAGCCCAACTGCGCCAGGATCTGGCGGATATCTTCTGCGATAAAGGTAAAGTAGTTGATGATTCTCTCAACGCTTCCTTCATAAAAATCGCTTCTTAGACGCTCATCCTGAGTCGCGATACCGACAGAACAGCGGTTCAGGTGACAGATACGCAGGATCTTACATCCTAAAGTCGTAAGCAGTCCCGTACCGAATGCATACGATTCTGCACCCAGCATCGCAGCTTTTACGACATCCAGACCCGTTTTAAGCCCGCCGTCCGTCTGTACATGTACCTGTCCGCGGAGGTTGTTTGCCTTAAGTGCGTTATGCGCTTCAGCCAGACCGATCTCCCACGGGTTACCCGCGAACTTGATCGAAGTTAGCGGTGCCGCACCGGTACCGCCGTCACCGCCTGAGATGATAATCTTATCAGCGTACGCTTTGGCAACACCGGCAGCGATCGTACCGACACCGACAGTTGAAACCAGTTTAACCGCGACTTTAGCGTTCGGGTTGACCTGTTTCATATCAAAGATCAGCTGAGCCAGGTCCTCGATCGAGTAGATATCGTGGTGTGGCGGAGGCGAGATCAGTGTCACACCCGGAACCGTGTGGCGCAGTCGCCCGATCAGTGCCGTAACTTTGTGACCCGGAAGCTGTCCACCCTCACCCGGTTTTGCACCCTGGGCTACTTTGATCTGGATCTCTTCGGCTGAACGCAGATACGCAGGTGTTACACCGAAACGCCCTGAAGCGATCTGTTTGATCTTGGAGTTTTTGATCGTTCCAAAACGCGCTTCATCTTCACCACCCTCACCGGAGTTGGACTGAGCGCCGATCGTGTTCATCGCTTCTGCCAGACACTCATGTGCTTCAGGGGAGATAGATCCCAGACTCATCGCTGCTGAGGCGAAACGTTTAAAGATCTCAGACTTATCCTCGACTTGGTCAACAGAGATAGCCTTTTTGTCAGAGTTAAACTCAAAGAAGTCACGTACGAATTTCAGACCGCGGCCGTTAACCGTATCACGCAGTGCCTCATAATCTTTTTGCTCACCGCTTTTAGCCGCTTTATGTGTCGCATGGATCACACTTGGAGCGAAGTCGTGATACTCCGTATCGGGATAGAACTTATAAAAGCCCCCGATCTTAAGCGGGAAGATACTGTTGTTACAGTTGGCATCATAAGCCTCTTTATGAAACTTTCTGATCTTCGCTTCGATATCCTCATATCCAAGTCCCGGAAGCATGACATGCTCTTTGTCAAAACACTCTTGGGCGATATCACGGCTTAGACCGATGATATCAAAGAGTCCGGAGTTTCTGTACGATGCAATCGTACAGATACCCATTTTTGACATAATCTTTAACAGACCGGCATTGAGTGCCATATGGACAGCTTTGAGCGCTTCGGGGATCGTTTTCCCGAAACGGTCACTGGAGGCTACTTTTTCAGCGACTGTCGCAAAAAGAAGGTGCGGGTAGATCGCCGATGCACCGAATGAGATCAGTGTCGCAGCTGAGTGTGAATCATACACTTCACCCGTAACGGCAACGATAGAGACCAGGTGTCGTACTTTTTCTTCCAAAAGTACCTGGTTTAGACGTCCAACAGCCATAAGCATCGGGATAACCGCCGTGCTAGCAGAGAGTTCATAATCATCCAGAACTACGATACGTACCCCGTTTTCTTTAACCGCGCGCGTGATCTCCTGAGTCAAAGATTCCAAAGAGTCTTTGAGTGTCGATCTGATCGCCGTAGAGAAGGTCTCGTTTTTATAGCAGCTTTGGTAACGTGCGTTTTTCTCATCACCGAACGATTTTAAAACTTCCAGTTTCTCTTTGGAGATGATCGGAGAGATCGCTTTAAGGCGCAGCGCATGATCCGGGTCTTCGTTTAGGATATTGTGAATTTCACCGAATCCCGTATTAAGACTCATTACCAGCTTTTCACGGATCGGGTCGATCGGAGGGTTGGTAACCTGGGCGAACTTTTGCTTAAAGTAGTCGGAAAAAGATCTCTGGTTGTCAGAGAATGCTGCAAGCGGTGTATCATCACCCATCGAGCCTACCGCCTCTTTTCCGTCTTTGATCATCGGCTCGATCACCTGCTCGACGACTTCCTGTGTCATATTGAAGTAGCGCTGGTGAGCAACCAGTTCGTTCTCTTCATAATCTTTGACAGTTGTAAAGGCGTTATCTACATGCTCCTGCAGGTAGATCATCTTATCAGAGAGCCACTGAAGATACGGGTTTGAATCTTTTAGATAGTCATTGATATCTTCGTTTTTAAGAACTTTTCCATATTTCAGGTCCAGACCGATCATCTCTCCCGACTGAAGACGACCACGTTCCAGAATGTTCTCATCCGGTACATCATTGACACCGTACTCACTGGAAACGATCAGTGTGTCATCTTTGGTGATGATATATTTTGAAGGTCTCAGTCCGTTTCTGTCAAGCGTACAGGCAATGTAACGACCGTCAGTCAAACTGACAGCTGCCGGACCGTCCCACGCTTCAAACGTCGTAGAGAAATACTCATAGTAAGCACGAAGTTTCGGATCCATATAGGGAGCATTTTGCCACGGTGCAGGGATAAGCGCACGGGCAGCTTTGAAAAAGTCCATACCGTTGGCGATAAGAAATTCAAAAAAGTTGTCGACACTTGCCGAATCCGACATACTGTTTTGGATGATAGGAAGGATCTTTTGGATCTCCTCTTTGGTATAGACCTCACTCTGGATCGATTCCGATTTGACGGCTACATTGTAGCGGTTCGCTTCGACCGAGTTGATTTCACCGTTGTGCGCGATATGTCTAAACGGCTGAGCCAAACGCCACTGAGGCAGCGTATTGGTCGAGAAACGCTGGTGAAAGAGTGAGAACGAGATCTCAAAATCTTCATCCTGAAGATCCTTATAAAACTCGCTGATATGCGTAGGCATAACCAGACCTTTATAAGAGATGACACTGGAAGAGAATGAAGCTACATAAAAATCGTTTTCGTCTTTAAACTGATGCTCCGCCTCTTTTCTGATTAGGTATAAAAGTGCTTCGAAGCGGCGGCTTCCCATAAGAGAGTTGGGTGCTACAAAAACCTGAATGATATGGGGAAGACTCTCTTTTGCCTGTTCGCCCAGTGCCGTAAGTCCTACAGGCACTTCACGGGTGAGCAGTACTTCCATATCATTGTTTTCACAGCTGTCGGTAAACTTCTTGATAGACGCTTTCTCTTTGGCAAAGATCATTGCTACGGCAAATGTATCGGGAAGCTCTACCCCTTCAGCTTTAGCAATCTTTTTCATGAACTTTGTCGGCATGGAAAGAAGCATACCGCTACCGTCACCGGTCTTTCCATCGGCTGCAACCGCCCCGCGGTGCATCATTCGTTCTAAAGCAGTGATCGCATTATTTAATAGCTGGTGAGAAGGATTATTTTTGATATTGGCTACCAATCCAAATCCACAGTTATCTTTATAGGATGTCAAAAGATCCATTATTCACACCTTTACATAAAATTTCTTCATTTGTTTGCATATTTTAAGAAAAGTATAAGAAACTTTTCAATATAAGCGCTCCAAACACTATATGCCGATTATAATTTATCTTTAGTTAATATTAGGTTAAATTTGAATGGATTTTTTTGAAAAAGCGGAAAGTTTTAAGCTTGGTAACATCTCACAAAGATTGACTCTTTGCAGTGTTACAAAATTGTCGTTATGTGAAGTTAGTGTACCGTTTTTGAGCTTATAAAGCGCTTGTTGTCCCGATCAGGGACGAAGCAGTTTATACCCCACCGCGAAACTGTTTTCCAACGCTGCTTTGGGTAACTTGGTCTTGAAACGTTTTAAAACACCGCGGATCGCATCCATCGTCATATCTTTTTGATTCGAACCGATCCAGATAGCATCAAGCATATCCTGCAGCGAATAATACTCTTTGTCACCGCTTAAGAGCAGGTCCATCAAGATCACCTCGTTTTTGGTCAGTCGGATCGCCTTCCCGTTTTGAGAGAGTACTTTTTTGGAACCGTCCCACTCCATCTGTTCCAAAAGCGTAATCACCTTGTTTTGCGTACGCGCTTCCAGATCTTGGACCGCCTCTTTTAAAGCCTGCTCCAAATTCTTTCGGCGTACCGGTTTTTCCAGGTAATCGACAAGATTGAGTTTGACCGCCTGCAGCAGTTTTTCACGCTCCATATGCGCTGTAAGGAGTATGATCTTGACATCCTTGTCATGTTCCCGGATCATCTGGCTCAGTTCCAGGCCGCTGACCTTTGGCATATTGATATCTAAAAGCAAGATATCAGGATTGAATTTGTCATAGATCTCTAACGCCTCCTGGCCGTCACCCGCTTCATAGACCTCTGCAAAAAGTTCTTTGAGATAGACGGCATAATTATTTCTGGTCTCCGCATTATCTTCCGCATAAAGAATTCTATATTTTTGAAACATTTTCCCTACCTATAATATGATCGTAAATTGTGTCATCGGTTTTTTGACAAAACAAGAGAGCGTCCCGCCCATCCCGTTTTCAATGATGACTTTTGCCAGATAAAGCCCCAATCCGGTCCCCCCGTTTAACTCTTTGGTGGTGAAATAAGGCTCAAATATTCTCTCTATTATATCATTTTCAATACCCCCGCCGTTATCGATCACATGAATGATATGTTTATCATCCTCTTTTTCCGCAAAAACATCGATACGCGGATTTTCAACCTGCCGTTCCAGCAAAGCCTCCCGGGCGTTGTTAAAAAGGATCAGTAACACCTGCATCAGCTCTTTCATATAGCCGGTCATCATAAAACACTCTTCATAATGGATCATCAAAGAGATCGACTCTTTTTCCAGTGAGGGTTCGATCAGCCTTAGGACCTCTTCAAAGAGCTGGGCAATCGAAAACTGCTCTTTTTCTTTTTTCGGATCAAGATAGTTTTTAAAACTCTCAATCGTATCCGCCATATAAAATGTCAGATCCTCAATCTTATCCAGACGATCCTGCAGCATATCATGATCGATACCGTCCCGTGCCGATATCGTAGAGAGTTCTATCAAAACAGAGTTGATCTGGGCAAGCGGCTGTTTCCACTGGTGGGCGATACTGTTGAGCATATCCCCCATCTGGGCCATCTTTGACTGCTGAAAAAGCATCTTCTTGTCCTCGTCACTCTTTTCTTGCAAGGCGATACGTTCTGATATATCACGCCACACCATATGGATCGTATCACTCTCGTGGATAATAATATGGGTCAGTACCATCTCCACCATAAAGCTCTCACCGTTTAAGGTGGCGAACTTCCACTCCCCTCTGCTTACCCCCTCTGCCAGGCAGACATCGATCATCCGGTTCATCTTGATACGGGAGTCTTCACCGTCAGGCTGCAAAAAAGGTGAGAACTCTGCAGGGTGGCGGTAATAGACATGCGCTTTATCTTCTGTATGCAGCATCTTCAAAACAGCTTCGTTACAGTCGATCAGTTTACCGTTTTGAATCAATAAAACCCCGTCAGACGATTTTTGATAGATCGCTTCGAAAGCATCGCGCTGCTCTTTAAGGTCGATCTCCATGCGCTTTCTTGAAGAGATATCCTGGATCGTTCCCAGGGAACGCAGCGGGTTGCCCATATCGTCAAAATCGGTACGGCACTGCTGTACTACATATTTGACACGACCGTCGGGCATCTGAAGTTTATGCTCAACTTCATAGGGGATTTTCAGTTTTAAAGAGTCCTTATAGACGGTGTCAACCCGTTGGCGGTCATCCGGATGGACCAGTTTTAAAAAGGCTTCATAACTGGGTTGAAACTTCTCTTTTTCCAGTTCGGCGATGTTGTAGATCTCATCCGACCAAAAGAGTGTTCTGTTTTCCAGGTCCATCTCCCAAGAACCCATATGGACAAGTCTCTGTGCCTGTAAAAGCATTTTTTGGGTCTCGGCAAGCCGTTCTGCCTTATGTTCAAGGTCATACTGCATAGTTACATAAGCTGTTACATCCCGTATAACCTCCACGACATGCGAAACCGTTCCCTCCGGTGTAAACAGCGGTGAAAAGGAGAACTCATAGGCATACTGTTTTTTGGATATCTCGACTTCCTGGATAGAGCTGACAGCTTTTCCGCTTTTAAAAACCCGGTCCATTGAGCATGAACCGTCTTCAAGTGTGCAGGGGGCACACCGGTTGATCTCTATATGGCAACACTCCGATTGCATCATCTGCTGCAAAACAGGGCTGCCCATCTGCTTTTGGGCTTCATAGTTCATCGTCTCTATCTGGTACTCTTCATTGATGACAAAGACCATCTCATCAAT
>JBFEYF010000015.1:0-19690 GCA_041562295.1 Sulfurimonadaceae bacterium | reverse complement strand
TCTGCGGTCGTTCATAGGCCATACCGTCCAGGGAAGAGGCGAGCATCAGACGGGCTGTAGCATTCATGATATGGGGTACAATCGTCTGCGCATCCAGCTTCAGCTTGGCATCTGAGAGCATCAGCATCGTCACCTCGATGGCCGGGGCCTGCTCGATTTGATAATTAAGCAGATACGCCAGTTTTTCCAGATCACTGCTGACCGGGGCATTAACGATGACAGATCCCATACGTAAAAAGGCGTCAGCTTCGATCAGGTGCGACTTTTCATTAAAGATCCCCTCCTCAAAATGGAGACGGTGGTAGATCGAAAAGTACTCTTTCGTACCTTCCAATGTGGTGATCAGCATCGCTTCCAAACGGACACCCGCAGAGTGCGTGGGCAGCATCAACGCATAATAGTGATCTTTTTTGACCAGTTCGATATCGGGATGGTTCTGTTTCAAAAAATCGACTACGATCGGGATACGCCCGTTTTCGGTCGTAGGACGTGAGAGGATCAGTTTTTTTAAAAAAGAGGCCTCATCCGGTATGGCAAAAAGTCCGTTGATCATATTGGTTGACATGGCTATCCTTGAGAATAAGTGGCGCCATTGTAACAGGAGTTTTTTTAACTGGGCTTCACTTACACGATTAACTCATTATCTAAAAAAGCGGGTTAGAGAGCCATCTCGATAAGCAGCAGGTGGGCTTTCTCTTCTGGCGTTACGATGATCTTTTCTTCAATCACTTCAGCCGCATCGCCGTGGTCCAGCGCAGTTCCGTTAAGGTCAACTCTGCCTTCGATCAGCTTGAAGTAGAGCTGCCGTCCCCTTTTGACTTCAAACTCCATAGGCCGGTCCAGCTCGCAGACATAGATATTGGCATCCTGATAGATCGCGACATCCGCACCGCTTTGCTGCGGACCCACCAGATGAAGCCAACGGTTACGGCGTGATGCTTCATCGTAACGTTTGGAACCGTAGTTGGGGCTTAGATTGTTGGCTTCGGGGTAGATCCACATCTGCAGTATCCGTACCTCTTCATCCCCCTCGTTGACCTCAGAATGCATCACACCGCTGCCCGCACTCATATACTGCATATCCCCGCGATAGAGGGTCTCGCGGTTTCCCATACTATCCTCATGGGTCAACCCGCCCCGTACAATATAGGAGATGATCTCCATATCGCGGTGGGGATGGGTACCGAAACCCTGCCGGGGCGCGATGAGATCATCATTCATCACCCGCAGCACCCCGAAATTGACGTTTTTGGGGTTGCGGTACTCGGCAAAGGAGAAGTGAAAACGGCTTTGCAGCCATCCAAGGTCACTTAAAAAGAGGGAGTCAAAAGGTATCTTCTTTAGCATGATGGCACCTTCTTATAAAGCGGCGACCCGCTCTACGATCACACGGGCCATCTCCTGGCTTTCGATGACCACATGTTCGATGCCCAGATGTTCCAGCTCTTTATGGGCACGTTCTTCGGGGACCCGTACGATGATGTTCTGCTGTGAACTGGTCTGACGGATCGCTTCACAGACCATCTGCAGTTTATGGGGGTTGTCGATAGCGACGATAACCGCTTTGGCCTGGTCGATCTGAACACTTTCTAAAATATGGCGCTTAACGGCATTTCCGAAGATGATCGGTTCCCCCTGGTTCTTCCCCTTTTTAAAGAGTTCGATATTGTACTCAACGATCACATAGGTACGGTGCTGACGTTTGAGATCTCTGACCAGTTCCTGTCCGAAGTGCCCGTATCCCAATACCACGACATGGGATTCAAGATCCCGCACATGAAAGTCTGTCGGGATATTTTCCGTAGGATCGAGCTTGACCAGTTTGCCGGTGATACGCGGCAGATTGCGCAGGATCAGCGGTGTGATCAACATCGAGATGATCACCGTTACGATCAGAATCTGGGCATGCAGTTCCTGCACCAGGCCGTGGCTGCTGGCCACTTCCAAAACTACCAGTGAAAACTCACCCACCTGCATCAACGAAAGCGCTGTCTTCATAGCGATACGCTTGGAGTCGTTGCGCTTAACGATGATATAGGTAATGAGCATTTTCATAACCATAACCGCTACCAGCGCACCGACCACTTCAAGAAGGTGTGCCGAGATGACACCGAAGTTGATCTGCATCCCCACCGTGATAAAAAAGAGTCCCAGTAAAAGGTCTCTAAACGGGATAAGGTCCGCTTCCACCTGATGTTTAAAATGGGTCTCGGCGATCAGTACCCCGGCGATAAAAGCACCCAGTGAGTAGGAGAAGCCAAACAGATAGGCGAGATAGGAGGCGCCTATGGCGATCAGCAGTACCGAACCGACAAAGAGCTCGTCCGAATCGGTCTTGATGATCATGTCAAAAAACCACTCCAACACATACCGTCCGATGATCCAAAGCAGCAAGATCAACAGCACAGCACCCACGGCGGTCTCGATCAGGACTGTCGAAAGCGACTGTCCCTCGATACTGAAAAAACCGATCATCAGCAAGATCGGGATCACCGCGATATCCTGCAGTATCAAGATCCCCAGTACCCGTTGCCCGTGCCGCTTGCTGATCTGTCCGCTTTCATTATAAAGTTTCAGGACTATCGCCGTTGATGAGAGCGCCAGTGCCGAACCGATGATCAGTGCGCTTTGCATCTTCAGATCAAACAGATAGTGCAGTATCCCGTAGGAGATCAGTGTCGTCAAAACGACCTGCAAGGTTCCCGTCACGAAGACTTCATGACGCATACGAAGCAGATGGGTCACAGAAAACTCCAAGCCTATCGTAAACATCAAAAAGACGACACCAAACTCCGCCGTATGTTTTAACGCCTCATCATGGGCAACACTGTGCAGACCGAACAGGTGGGATATGATTGTCCCTGTAGCGATATAACCGACAATCGTCGGCAGTTGAAATTTTTTCAAAACGATATTGATCGATATAGCAAAAAATATCGTCAATAAGATAATACCCAGCATCCCTATCCTTTATACAACAGTACCTGATTGCGTCCGTTGGCTTTCGCTTCATATAACGCTTTATCGGCACCTTCCATAATATCTTTGGCCGTTACCTTCTTTTCATACGGAGACAATACATAAAGCCCCAAAGAGATCGTAAGACGATTGTAAGGGCTTTTGATATGCTCGATATGCAACTCCTGAACATTTTCCAAAATCTTGTCGGCCCAGTGCATGATGTTCTCTATATTACGGTCACTGCTGACAACACCGAACTCCTCTCCGCCAAGACGGTAGATGCTCTCATGCGAACGTTTAAAGTAGCCGCTCAGAGAGTCGGCCACTTTTTGAAGTGCCTCATCACCCGCGATATGGCCGTAAGTATCGTTGTACTGCTTGAAAAAGTCGATATCCAAGAGGAAAAAGGCGAAATATTTGTTGTCTCGTTTCGCCCGGTTCAACTCACCCATCAATGTCTCATCAAAACCTCTGCGGTTTAACAGACCCGTCAACGGATCTTTATTGATTTCGCATAAGAGGGCTTCCCTCGCTTTTCGGTCACGGTCGAGTTTCTCTTTTTGCCGCTCCAAACGCCGTATAACCCACTCACTGATAACATAGATCAGGACAAATACCACCAGGACCAGCAGTGCGATGCGCACAAAGTTTTGGTGCATCGCATCCAAAGACTCCTCTAACGGGGTGCGCATCGTGATCAAAGAGGAGAAGTCCCCGACCTTAAAGTGATAGCCGTGTGTGTTGCCGTAGCGTTTAACCTGATTTAGAGGCGCATCTTTGGGGTCTCCATGGCAACGCAGGCACCCTTTTTCTATCGGTTGAAAAAAGGTGGCATAAAAGAGGTAGCGCTTCTCCCCCTCCTTTATCACCTCCGAAAAGCTCTCTACTTTATGCTCCTGCATCCGGTGCAAGATCGTCTCTTCATACCCGGAGGCCTGGTTGGCCATATTCAAAGGATTGAGCGAAGCATATTTAAAACGCGTTGCCTCTTTGGAAAGCTTTAGCTGCAGCGGGATGGTAAAATCATGCAGTTTCTGGGTAGCAAAAGTACCTGACGTAAAGAGCGGATTGGCATACTCTTTGTCCAAGATACCCTGCGCCTTCATACGGTCCAGCTCCGGCAGATAGAGTGTCCTGATAATACGGCGTATCGCCTGGTGGTTGATCAGTGTCTGCTCTGTTTTATGCACCGCTTCATCGATCAAAGCACCTTCACTCTGTATATAGTAGATAAAAAGTACAATCAGATAGATCAAAAACATAAATGCAAAACGTATGTTTTTAAAAAAAACCATCCCCTAAAATCCTTCATCTCACTTATTTTTGATTATAACACACGATTGACCAAAATTTGGCCATTAAGCGAAAGTAAAAGATCTTCTAAAGCTTTTTTTAACAGCTTCTTATTATCTTTAATCGATTATGATCTTAAAAAAGGAGGCATCTATGAAGATAGCAATACTCGCTCTTTTACTCTTTTTTACCCTTATCCAAGCCAAAGAGCCCGATCCCGCGCCCACCTTTCCCCAATGGAAGAAACTGCATAAACTTAACCTCGGGGCACTGGAGTCTGATGCCCACCGCGCCTATTTGGATATCTACGTCAATGACCTGGCCAAAGAGGCTTACGAGACCCGGGCATCCTCTTTTAAGGTCGGTTCACAGATTTTTAAGCCGCTTTATCCCAACCCCCAGCGTGACTACTGTGCGCGACTGACCATCATGATCAAGATGCCCAAGGGGTATGATCCGCAAAACGGCGACTGGTGGTACGGTGTCTATGATGAGACCGGAACCGAAGCGTGGTACAGAGGGAAGATCCGCTCCTGTATCGTATGTCACAAGATGGCCCAAAAAAGCGACTACCTCTTTACCGAGAGTGTCATGGAAGATATCGAGCTTCAGCGCAAAAAAGGTGCAGAGTCGCAAGAGTAAAGACTCTTTTGACCCTTTTTGTTGCTTATCGTATCATCATGGGATAGCTAAGTGAGGCTATCACCCCCGTTTTTCTGCCCATTCCCCCAAATTAAATGGTAAAATCACACTCACATAATCGTAATGAGCTTTTCATACCAAGGAACCTTATGGAATTTCACTTTTTCCTCAAGCTTTTAAGAGAGTCTTTCCGCGACCTCTTTCCTATCGTAGCTGTCATATTGGTATTCCAGCTGCTTATCATCCAGACGGTACCCGAAAGCTGGCTTTCAACCACCATCGGTCTGGTCATCGTCGGTATCGGTCTGGCTATCTTTTTGCTGGGACTGGAAATCGGGATCTTCCCCGTAGGTGAGAAGCTGGCCGAAGACTTTGCCTATAAAGGGAAGACCTTTTGGATCCTGCTTTTTGGATTTATGATCGGATTCGGTACGACTATCGCGGAACCGGCATTGACCGTTATCGCCGAAAAAGCGGCAGCGATCAGCAGCGGGCGTATCGAAGCGGATACCCTGCGTTATGTGGTCGCCCTTTCTGTCGGATTTGCCATCTTCCTTGGGGTCTTTCGTATCGTCAAAGGGCACCCGATCCACTACTATATCATCGCGGGCTATCTTGCCGTCGTCGGTGTGACCTTCTTCGCACCGCGTGAAATCGTCGGTCTGGCTTATGACCTGGGCGGGGTTACGACCTCCACCGTTACGGTACCTTTGGTAGCCGCACTGGGTATCGGTCTGGCATCGGCTATCAAGGGGAGAAATCCCGTTATAGACGGTTTCGGCCTGATCGCCTTCGCATCCCTGACACCGATGATCTTTGTACAGATCTACGGTATCGCTGTCTATAACCTGGTCGAGGCCAAAGAGGTCACCTCAGTCGTCATCGAAGCCAAAGTATCCGAGATCGCCAGTGTCTCGGCCGCCAGCATTGCCAACGGTATTTTCAGCGTGATCAAAGATGTCCTGCCGATCCTGGCGATCATCTTCTTTTTCCAGTACGGGGTACTGCGCAAGCCGGTTCATAACCTTAAAAACGTCCTCATGGGCTTTGGACTGGTCATCATCGGCCTTTACGCTTTTATCCTGGGATTGGAACTGGGGCTCTTCTCTTTGGGTGAGAGCATGGCCTTTCAGCTAACATCGATGGGTTCCAACCCTCTGATCTACGCCTTTGCCTTTGCTATCGGATTTTCCACCACCATGGCCGAACCGGCACTGATGGCGATAGCCAAAAAAGCGCGTGAGATCAGTGACGGTAAGATCAACGACTTCGTACTGCGTATGTTTGTCGCCTCGGGCGTCGCTATCGGTATCGCCCTGGGAAGTTTCCGTATCATCGACGGTGAGTTTATCCACTACTATATCATCGCCGGCTATATCATCGTCATCATACTTACCTATATCGCACCCAAATATATCATCCCGATCGCCTATGACAGCGGCGGGGTCACTACATCGACCGTAACGGTACCTCTAGTCGCGGCTTTGGGTATCGGACTGGCAACCAACATTGAAGGAAGGGATCCCCTTATGGACGGATTTGGACTAATCGCATTTGCATCACTTTTCCCGATGATCACCGTAATGCTTTACGGTATCATCACGGAGCGTTTCGGTACACGTTCCGATACGGAGATCGAACACGACTCTCTTATCAAGGGGAGTATCGAGGATGCCGAAGATATGTCATTGGCTACGATCAATGTCAACGCTTCGGAAAAACACCGCCACTCCCTGCAGATGGATTTTAATGCCGTCGTGGTCATCGTACCGCAAAACAAAAAAGAGGATGCTATCCATGCCGCCCGGGATGCCGGAGCGACAGGGGTTACCGTCATCGACGGCAACGGGATGGGACTGAGAAAGATGGCCAACCTTTACCGCATGGAGTTTGAAGCAAACGACGCGATTTTACTTTTCATCCTCCCCAAACAGCTGGTTGACGAAGTGATCAAATTTATCATCCACCGTCTGCATATCACAACAACCGGTGACGGTATCGCCTTCTCCTTCCCGTTAAGCCATGTCAAGGGTATCAGCCTCCATCAAAAACATATCTTCAAAGAGGAGATCGATGAGCTCAAAGAGCATGACCCGATTGAAGAGACCCCTGTCAGCGAAGAGATGCACCACTCTTTGGCAGATGATGAGTTAAACAGCGATTTTAAAACAGAAAAAGCGTGACCCTATCCGCTATACAAGGCTTTACAAGAGCCTAAAAGACCAGGATACCAAAAGGCCAGGCTACCGCAAGTATCGCCAAGATCACCGAAGCATAACCCCATCGGGGTTTATAGATATTGTAAACACCGGCGAAACGTCCATCCCCGCTTTTATAGATATAGACCTGCAGATTCGGGTTCATCACCACCGATGATGTTATACGCGTCCCTTTCTCTATAAAGGATCGTTCCCAGGCGAACACGATCTTCTCATCTGTATGCCCATCAAAGAGCGTGATACGCCATCCCCCGATATAGAGTATGACAAAAGCCGCTGCCAGTCCCAGGATCAACCGGTTACGATCTTTGATGTGAGGCTCCTTTACTTCTCTGTCGCCATAATGACTTTTTTCAGCTCATCGCCGTCGATCACCTCTTTTACGATCAGTGCCCGGGCTACCGCATCGATCGCTTTCCAGTACTTCTTCACCGCTTTTTGGGTCGCTTTTTTGGCATCTTCAAGCCAGATGAGCATGCGCTTTTCGATCTGTTCTTTAAAAAGCTCTTTGTTATAACCCACCTCGACACCACTGACACTGATATTGGCCAGCTCCTCATCCATACCGAAGATAGCTATAGCGGCATAGATCTGCATCGAAGCGATCTCCAGGTCATTGACTGCGCCTGTCTCTATACCCTCCTGGCCATACTTCTCCAGCGTCACCATACGCCCCGCAAGCAAAACACAGATGTTATTAAACAGTTCCTCTTTCGAACTGGCATCGACATACTCTTCATTGTTATAGGAGACAAATCCCAACGTCTCGCTTCGGGGGGCCACGGTGACCTGCTCGATCTTCACTTCGGGCATCAGGTAGTAGGAGAGTACCGCATGTCCCGCTTCATGGTAGGCTGTCGTTTCCATCGATTTTTCGATATCCCGGATCTGCCGGTTTTCCAGCTTGGAACCGTATTTGATCACATTGATCTGCTCCAGCAGTATCGCTTCGGTAATCTCTTTTTTCCCTTTGCGCGCTGTATACAAAGCCGCATCGCTGGCGATCTTTTTAAGCTCTTTGCCGTCCATACCCGAGATATAGCGCACCACCTTTTCCACATCGATATTTTTGGCATGCGGCATCTTGAGTATCTCTTTGATAAAAAAACGGCGCGCCTCCATATCGAGTTTGGGCACCTCGATCGTGATATCCAGATACCCCGAAGCGATCAAAGGTTCCAGTGCTGCACTCACATCGCTTGTCGTGGCTATCGTAAAGACACCCGGTTCCAAACTTTTGGGAAGCGCATCCAGTTGGGCGGTGAAAGGGGCGACGGGCAATGGAGAGACCACGCCTCCCATAATCCCCTGAATATCGATATCATCCAG
Source organism: Sulfurimonadaceae bacterium (assembly GCA_041562295.1). Taxonomy (GTDB): domain Bacteria; phylum Campylobacterota; class Campylobacteria; order Campylobacterales; family Sulfurimonadaceae; genus JBFEYF01. The sequence goes on along the minus strand of JBFEYF010000015.1, from coordinate 11,246 downwards.
TATCACAATAGCCGGTGCGATATTTCTCGCTTCGGCATAGACTTTGGCGATCCTGTTTTCATCAAAAAGCTGTATTCCAGACAGCGCGATATAGGGCATATCCAGTTCTGCGGCAAAGGCGCGTGCCAACATCTTTTTACCGATATGGGCGACCCCTTTGAGCAGCATCCCCTTGGGCAGCGCCATACCGAAAGCCTCCATCCGCTTGGGCTCTTTTAAAAGCGCGGCTACCTCCATCAGCTCCTTTTTCGCCTTTTTGTGTCCCGCGACATCTTTGAAAGTGATATCCGATGCCCTGAAAGCTTCATCCTGACTCACAGCCAGTGACTGCTTGCTAAACTTCGCACCGCTGATTTGGCAGATGATCCCCTCATCACGCTTTTCATAAGACCACTCCAGCGAGACACGCTCCCGCTGGTCTCTTAACTGCTTGAGAAGCTTGACCTCATCATCCAGTGCCTTGGTCAAAAACTCTGATGCCTTGGGACTGACACTGCAGATGACCGTTTCGGAAGCTTCCTGGAGTTTAAGCGCCTGATAGATATGGGTAAACATCACCTCGGGCAGTTTTTCCTTGATATGTTTGGCATTCAGATAGGGGGCAAGAGAGAGTGTCAGCAAAGAGCTGATCTGGTCAAACGAACGGTACTCTACGGCGATGTCACTTTGATGCAGAAAGTTTTGGGACATCTGGTGCAGTGCCCGCGCCCCTATTTTGATCAGGGAGCTGAGTTTGAGCTTGTTAAAGGCGATAATGCTGTTTTGGTTCATCAAAGAGAGCAGCTTGGCATCAAAAGCCTGCTCTACGACGCCCGCAAGCACCATCTGCTCTTTGGCCAGACGCTCCATCAAAAAACTGTGTGCGGCCAGGCTGTCTTCTGCCATCAAGGCTTTGAAATCGTTTTGAAAGAGTGAATCCGAGGCGCGGCTTGTCGTAAAGATCACGACACACTCGCTTAAATCCAGATTGCTGTTGGCCCGGTCGCTTAAAAGCGCATAGAGTGTCAGCTGGACCTGCAGTTCGGCCTTTTCGATATCTTCAAAAAGCAGCAGGCTGCGGGGATGTTTGGGCAGGTATTCAAAAAGGTCCTGCTCCAAAAGGGCCGAAGCGCTGCCGTTATCACTCTCGGCATACCAGTCCATATGGAAGGTCCTGATCGACTCCAGACGCGCATCATGTTCGACAAGCTTTTGCGCAAGAAAGTGCTTCCCGCTGTTGGGAACGCCGATAAAGGTAAAGAGTGCCCTGACGGCCCGCTCTTTTTCTATGAAGTCGGCCTTGGAGAGAGTCTCTATAACGCTTTGAACGGCTGATTCCTGATCAAAGACCTCGTTGAGCAAAGCACGCTCCATTCTGCTATAATGAAGTGTGGCACTCTTCCCCTGCTTCTCTTGCACAGCGATCCTTTAGCACGTTTTACTTAGTATAGCAAAAGCTCTCCTAAAAAAGCCTCTTTTCTATCGGATCTGTACCTTTTGACCCTTCTCAGATGAAGTTATGCTATGATTAAACTCAATTTACGATGATCAAAGGTTCGCGATGGTAGCCAACGGGAGTGAGAAGAAAAGATATAAACTCGGGTTTATAACAAAGCTCTCCATCTATGCCATGATCCTTTTCCTTTTTGGCATATCCCAATGGTGGCTTTTCCACCTCGACAGGGTCCATACCCTGGAAGTGATGAAAAGCATCGCATACACCTCGGTTCAAAAAGATTATACCTTTCGAAAGTGGGTTGCCTCACACGGCGGCATTTATGTTCCCGTCACAGAAAAGACACCGCCCAACAGGCTCCTTACCTTTATCAAAAACCGTGATGTCACCATCAATGGCAAACCCTATACGACGATGAATCCCGCTTATGCACTCAGACAACTTACCAACGACTACAAAGGGATCTACAGCGCCAAAGGTCATATCACCAGTCTCAAGCCGATCAATCCTGATAATAAGCCCGACGCATGGGAGGTAGAAGCGCTCAAATCTTTTGAAAATGGGGCCAAGGAAGCGGCAGGGTCCATCTTCGTCAACGGCAAAGAGTTTTACCGCTATATGATTCCCCTCTATACAGAAAAAGAGTGTCTTAAGTGCCACAAACATCAAGGCTACAAAGAGGGGGATATCCGGGGAGGTCTCAGCACCAATATCCCGATGCAGGAGTTCAAAGAGATTATGGCAACGACGGCCAGCCACACTTTTACCGTCTACTATCACCTCTTTTTCCTGATCATCATTCTTGGCCTCACCCACTTTTTGCTTCGCAAAATCGAGCTTGATACGACCAAAGATATCGAAAAAGAGTCTTTGGAACTTCTCAATGCCAAACTGCACGAAAAAGTCGAAAAGACCCTGGAACGAAACCGTGCACAGGAGCAGTTGCTTTATCAGCAGTCCAAAAGCGCCCAGATGGGCGAGATGGTAAGCATGATCGCCCACCAGTGGCGTCAGCCGCTTAACGCCATGAACAGTTCTGCCATAGCTATCTCATTAAAAAATGCCTATAAAAGCATTGAATACAATGAGATCGAAAATCATGCCCAGTTTATTCAGGACCAGACACAAAACATGTCAAACATCATCAATGACTTCATGGATTTTCTCAAGCCTGACCATGAAGCCCAGGAGTTCTTTCTTGATGAGACGGTCCAGTCGATCAGATCACTGATTCATGCGCAGTTGAGTGCACGGGGCATTACCCTGGAGTGCCATGAGTGTCATAAACTGAAAATTCAAACGTACCAAAAAGAGTTGGAGCATGTTCTGCTAAACATCATCATCAATGCGCGGGATGCATTTGCCCATAAAGAGATAGAAGATAAACGGATCACGCTTACCTTCAAAGATATGGGAGAGGATATCTATATCTGTATCAAAGACAACGCCGGAGGGATACCCGAAGATATACTTCCCAACATCTTCGACCCCTACTTCACCACGAAGGAGGTTGGGGAAGGCACCGGTATCGGACTTTATATGGTTAAAAAGATTGTGCATGAGATCCTCCAGGGGAGTGTACATGTTATCAATGAAGATGACGGGGCCCGTTTTTGCCTCATTTTCAAAAACAGGTGATTGCGCTTTTTTGAGATCATCTTGCATAAGGAGTCGTTATGTCGCCAGTCGCTTTTATCTATGACCCGCTCTTTTTGGAGCATGATACCGGTGCCTACCACCCCGAATGTGCCGACAGGCTGAATTTTATACTCCGTGCCCTCGAACCGCTGGGTGACAAACTTTTACACCTGGCTCCTGCAGAAGCAAGCGTTGAGCAGATCACAGCCGTACACCCGCCCTTTCATCTGGAGACGATCGAGTCGGCCAGCCGGGTATCCGCAGCTATCGATTTGGATACCCAGACCTCCCAAGGCTCCTACAAGGCGGCTCTGCTTGCGGCCGGTGCGGGTATCACGGCCATCAATGCCATAAAGGCACGGCAGATCAAACATGCCTTTGCAGCGGTACGTCCCCCGGGCCACCATGCCACCTCCGAACAGGCGATGGGGTTTTGCCTTTTTAACAATATCGCCATCACGGCGAGATTCGCTCAAAGCTGCGGCTATGAAAAGGTTATGATCGTTGATTTTGATGTCCACCACGGCAACGGTACCCAGGCGATCTTTTATGATGACCCCTCCGTCTTCTATTTCAGTACCCATCAGTATCCCGCCTATCCCGGAAGCGGCGCATCCTACGAAACCGGCAGCGGCGAAGGAGAAGGATTCACACGCAACTTCCCGCTGCAGCCCGGCAGTACGGATGAGGATATCCTGCCCCTCTATGAAGAGGAGCTTCCCCAAGCCGTCGCCGCTTTCAAGCCCGATATCCTACTGGTATCCGCGGGGTATGACCTGCACCGTGCCGATCCCTTGGCACAGCTTGAGGTGACAACAGAGGGGATCGCTTCGATCGTACGGGCGGTTATGCGAAGCTGCGAGGTACCCAAGATCTTTTTGCTTGAAGGGGGTTACAACCTTGAAGCACTGGGGGTATCGGTCAAGTCGACACTGGAGGTGATGCTTGAAGAGTGCTGAGATCATTATCAAAGAGGGGGACATCACGATCGAAGATGTCTGCGCCGTGGTCAATGCGGCCAACAGTTCGCTGATGGGCGGCGGCGGCGTTGACGGGGCTATTCACAGGGCGGGAGGTCCTGAAATTTTAAAAGCATGCCGGGACCTTCGCCGGCAGCGCTACCCTGAAGGTCTGCCTACGGGAGAAGCTGTGGCGACCACGGCGGGGAGACTGCCCGCAGAGTATGTTATCCATACCGTAGGGCCCGTCTATGCCGTGTGTCAGGGAGATTGTGCCCAACTCTTAAAAGCGTGCTACACCAACAGTCTCTCGACAGCCTATGATCTGGGCTGCCGGACAATCGCATTCCCGGCTATCTCGACCGGCGTCTACGGCTATCCCCCCGACCAGGCCGCTACGATTGCCTACGGGGCGATCTCGGAGTTTATCAGCCGCTTTCCGATGCAGGTACGCCTGATCTTTCACTCAGAGGAGAGTCTCTCCCTCTTTAAAAAGAGCAACGGACTCTAGATGCGGCTCTTTATCGGATCCTATGCCCGCATCAGATCCTATGAGACGGTTCAAGACGACTTTTCTGCTATGAAAGCTACCTGGGTAGCCCCCGATAACCTTCACCTCACCTACGCCTTTTTTCCCAAGGTCAGCGATCCCGCTCCCCTCCTAAAGACCCTGCATTCGCTGCCCTTGAAAAAAGCTTCCCCTCCCCTTCGGGGGCTGGGAAGCTTTGATGACACGATCCTCTATGCAGGGATCGACTCCGAAACCGTAGCTTTTAATGCCCGTCTGATTCGCCAGGCCTTTAAGCTTTCCATGCAGACTTTTCACCCCCATATAACACTGGCCCGCATCAAAAGATGTGATCCCAGCAGCCTGAAAGAAGTCCTTGCAGGGTATGAAGGCAAAGAGCTTGGCATACTCGACTCGGAAATTCTTTTGATCCGAAGCACGCTCACTTCACAGGGTCCCCTTTACGAAGCAATCGGCTGATCAATCACGCTGTTTGAGTGATTTTCCAAGCGTATACTCCATACGTATAAAAAGAAAGTTCATAGGCCTTTGGCGGTGTTCACCCCGTGTGGCGACCACATAAAGGTGCGCATCACTCCACTTCCATTTAAAAAAGAGATTATTCTCATAAAGATCTTTTTCGCTTCCCGCGATATCAAAATAACTTACAGCATACTCCAGCGAGAAGCGCTTATGCTCTTTGGCAATATTGAATTTAAAGCCGTTAATATCCTGACCGGGGTACATCAGGGATGCGATTCCCAATGAGGTCAAATCCCCGGCTGAGACGAAAGGACCCGCGCCAAAACCGTCACTGACAGTGTAACCGGGTTCGACATCCAAAACATCCATAGAGATACCTGCCATATACTCTTTATAATAGCTTTGCAGCTGTATACTTGCGACGTCCCCCGCCACCCGGCTTTGGGCTTGCTCCCGCTGTGAAGCCAGCCCCACCATCCCTTTGAGCGTGAGACTATCAAGTAAACGGTAGCCTTGATGCCGATAGCTGGCATAGAAAATATCGGCCATCTCATCGACATGGTATCCCCATAATGAATAGCGCGTTGCATCGATCTCTTTTTCATATCCCCATGCCAAAAAACCGTTGCTTTGGGTGTAAAGTTTTTCAAAGGCGTTAATGACAGGTGCATCTATACCGCTCATTTTATGAGCTCCGAAAAACTTCCACCGCGCTTTCTCATCTGTTTTATAATCCAGTGTAAAGCCCTCGAAACTATTGGGCAGCAGACGAAAGTCATCCGGATCGGCAAAAGGCGTATCAAAAAAGATACGTCCCAAACTCCCCTCAAAAGCGTCTGTTCTGTAACCTATTGACGCCAGGTTAAGCAGCGTGTAGGAGTTTCCTTCGGGATCAAGCAGGTAGTTGCTAAAATGCATATTTTCGGGATCTTCCGTATGAATACTCTCAAAGCGGTTCATACGCAGATGCATCTGCCAGCCTCTCTCAAGAGGACGGCTTTCTAGATCGACATAGGCACCCAGTGCCATACTCGAACGGTTATCTTCATGCATACTTCCCATATAGAGTTTTGCCGATGGATAAAAAAGCGGCTTCTCCTCTGTCGTATATGCCGTTAGTGTCTCTACCATGCCTCGCCTTTAAAAAAAAAGTGCAATACTATTTGGATAACGGTTAAATGTCAAGATATTTTGCGTGTACGTTTTCCCCTCTTATGAGATTTTTCTCTTGTACCATTAAAGCGTTTCATGCTACACTGTCTAGAAGAATAGGACGTGGTAATGGTAAGTACGGTGATCGAGATCTTGGCCTCTTTGGGGCTGTTTCTGTTTGGAATGCTCTACTTGGAGGAGCAGATTAAAAGCGGATCCGGACGTGCCTTTAAACGTATGCTCAACAGCGCGACCCGAACCAACCTCCGTTCACTTTCGTGGGGGATCGGGGCTACCGCTTTATTTCAAAGCTCTTCACTGGTCTCCCTGATGACCCTATCTCTCATCGGAGCCGGTGTACTGACGCTTCAAAACGGGATCGGTATCATATTCGGTTCCAATATCGGTACCACATTTACCACCTGGATCGTAGCCATCGTCGGTTTTAAGATGAATATCAAGATTTTGGCCTTAAGCATCATCGCTTTGGGAGGGATCAGCGCGATCCTGGTCGGTGCAGAGAGCCGCTGGCGCCACTACTACGGGGGTATGGTGGGGTTTGGTCTCATCTTTTTGGGTCTGGAGGGGATGAAAGAGAACTTCTCCCTGCTGGCCGAAAGTTTTGATATCGCTCTTTACAAAAATCTCAACCCCTATCTTTTTCTCGTTATAGGCTTGATCCTTACCGGGATCATCCAGGCCAGTGCGGCAGCCATAGCGATCGCCCAGACCGCACTTTTTACAGGGCTGATCTCATTTGAAACGGCAGCACTTTTTGCCATCGGGGCCAATGTCGGTACGACTGTAACGATTTTGCTGGGTGCACTGGGCGGTTCCCCGGATAAAAAAAGAGCCGCAGCCGTACATATACTTTTTAACATATCGACCGCCCTTATCGCCGTCATTTTGCTTTCACCCTTGACACAACTGACCTTTATGATCATTCCCCCGAGTGAACCGGTCATCGCCCTGGCTATGTTTCATACCCTTTTTAATATCTTCGGTGTACTGCTTTGGTTTTTCTGGATACCCAAACTCGCTTCCATGCTTTCAAAAAGGTTCCAAAAATCCCCGCTGCGCACGACACGCTATATCCACAGCGTCACCCCGAAGGTCCCCCTGATAGCGCTTGAAAGCCTTGAACAGGAGATCACACATCTGACACAAAAGGTGAGCGAGTTCGCCCTCTTTTGTATCAATGTCATCCCGCCCCAGGCACTAAAAGAGCATCATGCGATAGACAAACTGCTGGATCTATCCAAAAAGCCGCTCGATGTCTCCTATATCAAACTCTACATGCAGCTTCAAGAGCTTGAGGGGGAGATATTTGAGTATGCATCGGCTATTTCGCTGCATATCACGAAAAAAGAGCAAAAGCGGCTCAACCGCCTGACCAATGTGGCCACCCGGATGGCTTCGGCATCCAAGGCGATCAAGGATATGCTGGGGGATTTTGAGATTCTCAGTGAAAGCGAAATCGGGGATGTTCAGCGCTTTTACCATAACATCCGCTACCAGATACTCAGCAGTACCCTTATATTCAACGATCACCTCTCTGGTAAAAGTTCCGACCTTTCGCAGATGAAAAAGAGTTATCAAAAGATCGATAACTCCTATAAAGGGACGTTAGAGAGTATCGCATCGATCGCCCAGCACCAAAATCTCAGCAAGAACATCACGACGATCGCTATCAACGACGTACATCTGACGCGCCGTTTTACCAAAAACCTCTACAGGGCACTCCAGGAGCTTGATGCCACCGTCAAGGAGCAGGTACCTGCCGCCGTAGAAAGCGGTGAAGAGCCTGCCCCTTTACTGTAGAGGGTTTTGCAAAATAGGCAGCTCGATCGTAAACTCGATACCCTGATCGATATTACGCACAGAGAGTGTACCCAGACAGTGCTCTTCGATGATCGTCTTTGACATATAAAGTCCCAATCCTGTTCCCTGCAGCTCGTCTTTGGTCGTAAAATAGGGGGCAAAGATCTTTTCGATCGGATCGATACTGCAGCCTCCGGCATTATCCTGATAGATCAGCCGCACAAAATGGGGATCACTTTCGGTAAAGAGACGTATCTTTCTTGTTTTGATATCGGATGACTCATAGATATCGAGACTGTTTTTCAGCAGATTCAAGATCACCTGCAGGATCTCCCCTTCGTAGGTCAAAAACTGCGTCTTTTCAAGCTCGGTATCCAACTCTACGCCCAGCGTCTTGATCGAATGTATAATCAGCTCGGCACTCTTATTGACCATCGCATCAAAAGAGGTCAGCACCATCTCTTTATCGGGCTTGAAAAAGTTTCGAAAATCGTTGATCGTCTCCGAGAGATAACTGCTGACACCGCTGATCTTATGCAGATCTTTGCCCAGATCGTTTAGATCCAGCGTATCAAGTTCAAGTTTCAATAAATTGGAGTTGACTACCGCGTTGATCGAGGCCAAAGGCTGGCGCCACTGATGGGCAATCATCGAGATCATCTCTCCCATCTGCGCCTGTTTGGTCTGAAACTTTAAGATCTTGTCACGTTCCAGACGCTCCGTAATATCCTGCTTGATCGCAATATAGTGTGTAATATTAAGCGTTTCGTCAAAGATGGGAAAGAGTTGGGCCTGTTCATACAGTTCCGCCCCCTCTTTGGTGCGGTTGATGAACTCCCCTTCCCAGATACCCTTATACTTCATATCGCGCCACATCTGCTGATAAAAAGATTTATCATGTTTTCCCGAGTGCAAGACCTCCGGCGTTTTACCGATCAGTTCATCGGCTGAGTACCCTGTCGTCAGCAAAAGCTGCGGATTGACATACTCGATGACATTCTTGGCATCGGTCATCATCACCATCAAGGGGCTTTGTTCAACAGTCTGCTGGAATTTACGCATCTGAAGCGTCTGCTCTTTAAGCTCCCGGTTCTGCTCTTCGATGATACTAAAACTGTCCTCGATACCCTGTGCCATGCGGTTAAATGCATACGAGAGGCTTTCTATCTCCGAAAAGCCTTTGATATGGGAACGCACCGAAGGGGTTTCCATAGAAAACCCCCGTGTCAGTTTGGCCAGGGCCCGCAGTTTTTTGACACCAAAAAAATAGTTGAGATACATCGCGATAAAAAGCAGCAGCGTCATCAGTATCAGGTCACTGAGCACCTCTTTAGAGTAGTAGTTTTGGATCTTTTCAAGCTCTTTGGCGATACTGTATTCCACATAAAGAAGATCATTGGAGACTAAAGGGATAAAAGCGTCAAAGTGCTGTCCGTCATCTTCTATAGGGTCATAAATAATAAGCGGTTGACGTTTTTGCAACACTTTTATAGCGTTATGGGCAAAAAGCTCATCCGATCTTTTGTGGTGAAAACGCTTCATATCATTGGCATCTGAAAATATCTTTGGAGTCAGATCCGCATGCAGTACGATCACATTGCGGTAATGGTCCCGGTCCGCTCTTAAAAGTCCCAACACTTTTAAAAGCTCGTTCCGGTCCCCGTTTTTCAGATAGTAGGAGAACTCTTCAGCCAGTTTCGCGGCTGTCGTATAAAGCTTTTTAGCCTCTGCTTCCTGTTCATACTGGATGATGGCGGGCATATCGAAAAAATATTTTTTGATACCCATAACGGCGATCAGCAGGGAGAAGAAAAGCGGAGCCAATATAGATAACGAGAGTTTAAAAAACTTTTTTCTTCCCAAAAACCCGCTCCTTTTGCATACCGCGATATCAGTGGATGCAACTATTATAGCAGTTTTCTCTATTTACGAGACTGCTTTATGTCCCAAAACAAGGAAGATCGGGTAGTCGCTGCCCTCCTTGGTTACCGTATGTGCGGTTAAAAACTCGATTGCGGTAAATCCCGCATCTTCCAAAAGGGTCTGCAGTGCTTCACGGTCAAAGCCCAGGTGAAAGACACCTTCGGTAGCTTCGGGGTGGAACTCTCCATCCTCACTGTCAAGGTCTGCCAAAGCGATCTTTCCGCCCGGTTTGAGATGCTGGGCGAATCTTTGACACAGCACTCTCGTATCTTCGACATGATGCATGGCCATGGCACTGACAATCAGGTCAAATGACTCCTCTAAAGGCTCATGGATGATATCTTGGCAGCGGCATCTCACTTTACCCTCAAACTCAGGCTTCGCAGCCAGACGTTCAAGCATCGATTCGGAGATGTCCACAGCTGTCACGCGCTTGACATGGGGAACGATATGGGCCGTCAGCAGCCCCGTACCCGCACCGAAATCCATCACCTCCATATCTTCATGCAGCCGTACATGTTTGACGATCTGGGGACCGATCGTTTGCGACAACTGCTGGGGGATCGTCATCCCGTCCCAGTTTTGGGCTTTATTATGAAACAGGTCTGCCATCTTCTCTCCTTTTACCCGGTAATAAGCTCTTTTTTCTCTTTTAAGAGTTTGGCCACAGCGTTGTGAAGCTTTTCGTAGCTTTGTGCCACCTCTCTTGTCTCAAACTCAAACGCTTTATACTTTTCCAGCTCCGTAGCCAAAATCTCCCGCTTGGATTCAAACCCCTGGGTCAACTCCCTGACGCGGTTTGCCAGTTTTTGAAGCTCTTTCTCTTTGACCCCGATAGCCTGGACAAACTCGTTATCATCCTGCTCCTGCTGGGTGATCTCAAAAAAGACCGATTCGCGTCGGGGGTCATTGGCCTTTTTCAATGCCGTATACTCAAGACGTTTCTGCTTTAAAGCGTCTCCGTTTTTCTGCATATCCAGATGCAGCGCATCGACCTCGGCGATCTTATGCTGATGCTCGGTCTGAGTATCTTGCAGCTGCTCTTTTTGTTTTTTGACCATATCCTGAAGCTTCTCTATATAGTCCAGCATCCGGTTCTCTCTGTTTTGTCGCTCCAGCTCTTTTTTCAGTATACTCATGGCGTTGGGCATAGAGAGCTCTTTATCATCCAGCTTCAGCTTCGGTACACGATACTTCTTGTCGCGGCTCAGCGTGATCTCATCGGTATAGTACTTCAAAAAATCGGTCGCATTCATATCGCGCTTCATCACTTTATCCAAAAGCAGCTGCGCGAAAGTGTGCAGTACAAACTCAAAGTTTTGCCGTA
>JBFEYF010000014.1:0-19707 GCA_041562295.1 Sulfurimonadaceae bacterium | reverse complement strand
TGACGCGGCATCGTCACCTCTTTGCCTTCACGAAGCGTCACCATCACACCTTTTTTAGGCTCTGCATGATCCAACTGCGAGGGGAGCAGACCCTGCTGTTCATAACGCGACTGAGAAAACCCCTCCGACTCTGATGCTTTGCGGTAGCTGTTTTTAAAGTGTGTCGCCACGACGATCAGTGCAAGCAGTGCTACGCCCCTGAAAAGATCGCGGTTGGATACAGGCTGCCAGGAACCGGCCAAGAGATCACCCTTTAAGAGAGAAAGCTATGATGATGGCGATAAAAAGCAGTATCGTTGATGCAAAGATGGCAGCCGCGATATTCCCTTTTTTGATCTCGTTTTCCAGATCGATAGACTTTAAAAGCCATCGATCGATATATTTGAGAGCCACCACACCGATAAAGATGGCTAAGACGGTATAAACCAGGTTGATACCCAGTTGTAACGACGTTGCTGTCAAAAAGCTCATATCCATTGAGTTCTCCTTTACCTTTAAGATTTTATCTTTTGCCGTGCTCTAAAACACGTGCGATAATCGTCTCTGCCCCGTTAGGCTGAAGCAGTTTCTGAAGATTTCGGCTCTGATCGGCTACACCCTCTTCTATAATCGCGAGGATTTTTGAGGTATCGATCTCGCCTTCACGCATCATCCAGGCGGCATGCCTGGCTACATGCTCTTTGGCATTGGCTGCCTGATGATCTTTAGCCGCATAGGGGAACGGGATAAAGAGTGCCGGAAGCTGGGCCGCCGTCGTCTCCCATACCGTACTGGCACCCGATCTGGCAATCGCGAAGTCGGCTTTTTGCATCATCCCGGCCATATCATCGGTAAACGCAAAGAGTTCGGCGTCTACACCCAGTTTCCCATACGATGCATGCATCGTGTCCAGATGGTTTTTGCCGCACTGGTGGATGATCTTGATCCCCTTTTTATCTAAAGCGGGGGCCAATGCAAGCGCCAGTTCATTGATCGCTTTGGCACCCTGGGAACCGCCCAAAAAGATGACCGTACCGACCTTCGATCGTTCGCGCCGTGTGGCAAAAAAAGCCTCCCGTACAGGATAGTTGGCTGCATTTTCTGCGTATGAAGAGAAAAATGCTTTGGCAAACGGTTTTAAAAGCGCGTTGAGTCTGCCGACCGAGGCGTTTTGTTCATGGATAAAAAAGGGGATCCTTCTGCTGATCGCGGCAAGCGATGCAGGTGCAGCGGAGTAGCCTCCCACGCTGATAAGCGCTTCGATCTTCTCTTTTTTCAGAATCTTTCTGGCACGTAAAAAAGCTCTGAAAATACTCCACAGTGCCGCTATCTTTTTCAACCCCTTTTTATTGACCACGCCGCTTGTATCAAAAAAATATCGGCTCGTAAACTCCCGGTCTGACTCAAACCAGGCCCGGTCCTGTCCGTAGTCCGAACCGATATAGACCACTTCCAGGCCCGCTTTTAAAGCAGCCTCTTTGAGTGCCTTGGCAATGACCAGGTGTCCGCCTGTTCCCCCTCCGGTAATAGCAATGCGTTTCATCTACAGTTTCACCCTTTGCGATATCATAAGCACCATGCCGATAGCCACGGATGCCCCCAAAAGTGCCGATCCCCCGTAAGAGAGAAAAGGTACAGAGATACCCTTGATCGGGGTCAGGCCGCTGATCCCGTAGGCATTGATGATAAACGAAAAAGAGATCATCATCGTTATCCCCAGAGTAAAGAGAAAAAAGACACGGTTTTCGGCCCGGTTGGCGATCTTAAAGAGGCGCATCAGCAGAAGTACAAAGAGCATCGTTACGACAAAAAGCCCGATAAATCCGAGCTCTTCACTGATACCGGCTAAGACAAAATCGGTATGGACTTCCGATAAAAACCCCAGTTTAAAATTGCCGTTGCCCAGTCCCGTGCCGAAAAAGCCCCCGTTTTGAATCGCATTGAGCGAGTGGGCGATCTGGTAAGGCTCTTCGGTCAGCTCCACATGCAGTTTTTCGGCGATACTCGCAGGGAAAAAAGAGAGAATGGCATCCTGGACATTGACCCACCACAGTTTGATTCGTAAAATCCTGTGGTCGGCAATCGCGATAAACATCACAAAAAGGGCAAATGCGAGCGCCACCAATGAGGCGAAGAAGCGGAAACTGCGTCCTGCAAAAAGCATCATAAAAGCGAGTGTCATCCCAAGGACGACCACCTGTCCCAGGTCGTTTTGCAGTACGGCGATCAAGAGTACCGCGATCAAAAAGACCCCGATATAGGGCATGGCTAAAAGCCACTCCTCTTTAAAACGGTTGGCACCGGGCTGATGGGTGAATTTGCGTGAAAAACTCCAGGCCAGGAAGTAGACGAACCCCACTTTGAAAAACTCTACCGGGGCCAGCGAGAAACCGGCGAATTTTATCCATCGTCTGGCCCCTCCGACGGCTGTCACCATCGTCTCGGGCATAAAGGGCATCATCGCCATCAAAAAGAGTCCGCCGATAAAAAGAAGCAGCCCGATCCGGTGCAGCCACACTTCAGGTGTCAGGCCCGACATGATCCAGATGATCAGTAAAGCGGCCAGCGCAAAAATCGACTGTCTGAGAACAAAATGGTAGGGTTCTGTCTCGAAATAGATGACGGTATAGACAGAGAGCGAATAGGAGAAGACCACACCGATGGTGATCAGGATAAAAACCAGATAAAAGACGCGTCTGTCAGCCATTAATACCGATACCTAAGTAAGATTTTATGAAAGCACAATTATAATAGGTAATTATTAACTTTGGCAAAAAGTTTGGAAATTTCTCAAAAGTTTCCAAAAGGGTGCCAAAATGGAATACAAGTTGCTTGATTTAACGTAATCAGGGATGATAGTACCATTGAGAGTAATGGCAAGGGAGTTGCAATGGAAATCAGCAGAGCACACGGACTACTTAAAAGCGCACTTGACTACAGAGCGATGCGCCAAGACCTAATCTCTAGCAATATTGCCAATGCAGACACCCCGTTTTACCGGCCACGTGATGTGAATTTTGAGAACCATTTGACAGCCAAGGCAAATGAGATTTTCAATGCCCACAAGGAGCCCGAACTGGAACTGGCTGTAACCGACGCTGCACATATTCAACCTTCAGATGAGTATAGCGGCAGAGGAACGCTTTTTTTCCGTGACGGTCATATGGCAAGAAATGACGGCAACAGCGTCGATCTTGATGTCGAGACAACTGAGATGGCGAAGAACTCCACGATGTTCAACGCCCTTGTCGCGGCACTCAAAAAAGATGGTGCTATTTTTAAAAGCGTTATAGACGCTTCGAGTAAGATTCAGTAAGGTTAAGTAGATGTCATTTTTATCAAGCTTTGATATCAGCGGTTACGGGCTTTCGTCCCAGCGTGTCCGCGTCAATACGATCTCATCAAACATCGCCAACGCCCAGACAACCAGAACTGACGAAGGTGGTCCCTACCGTCGCCGTTCTGTCGTCTTTAAGGCGATCGATTTTGATAAGCAGCTTAATGACAAAATTGCCAAGAACAACAACCTGTTGGAGTACTCCGATCCGTTGGAAGAGGAGTCCTTCGGGAAAAAGCCGGTACCTCCGGTGATGAGTGTCCTTGTCGATAAGGTTGTCAGAGATGACAGAGAGCCGAAGATGAAGTATGAGCCGGGTCACCCCGATGCCAATGCTCAAGGGTACGTTGCCTACCCCAATATTAATCCTGTTGTGGAAATGGCCGATCTTATAGAAGCAACACGTGCCTATCAGGCCAATGTGGCTTCTTTTCAGACGTCAAAAAACCTAGCCAATGGGGCAATAGATATTTTAAGAGGATAAAGGAGGTAGATTATGGCAGATATTAAAAAACTATCCGGTCTTTCTACCCAAGATCTTTTAAACAACCAAAGCTCCAAAAGCGCCCCTGCTGGAAGCGGACAGAGCTTTGGCGAGATGTTAAAAGCGGGCATCGATGATGTCAACAAGATGCAGGAGACCTCCGAAAAAGCGATGAGTGACATCGCAACCGGTCAGGTCAAAGATCTGCATCAGGCGGCTATTGCTATCGATAAAGCTGAGATGAGTATGAAACTTATGTTAGAGGTTCGCAACAAAGCCATTTCGGCTTACAAAGAAATTCTCAGAACGCAGATGTAAATCTGCGGCCCTTCAATACGTGCCTAGACAATCTGACATACCCCACCACGAAACCTATAAAGCTCCCAACAACGCTAAAATCACTGTATTTTTCTTTCTGATCCTCTCTTTGATCTTCATTTTTCTGGGAAAGATGTTTTTTACCGTCATGGATGAGCGCCGTATCCCATCGACCGATCGTTATGTCCAGAATAAGGCGACCCGGGGTTCGATCATCTCCAGTGACGGGTTTCAGATCGCAACGACACAAAAACTCTATAAAGCGATCATCAACACCAAAAACCTTGATCCCGATAAAAAGAACCTTTTTATCACCCTCTTTTCTATCTACTCAGGGCTGAGTACCCCTAAGATCAAGCGCAAGATCGACTCGGCAAACGGGCATGTGGTACTGAGTTTTTCCATCAATGCCAAGCGGGCCAAGCATCTGCGCTCGCTGGCACATAAACTGCTTAAGTTAAAGGTTTTTAAGCCTTATGAGACAGCAGACAACCGCTCCATATTCCACGGCCTGGACATTCTTGAAAGCGGAGAGACACGCTCCTATCCCTACAATGATCTGCTTACCCCCGTCATCGGCTATGTTCATAAATATGAAGAGGACGAATATACAAGGGTCAACGGTATCAAAGGGGTAGAGCGATCCTATGAACGGATTTTGGAAGAGCGTCAAGACGGTGTCAAGCAGTCCGAACGTGATGTCAACAACTACCTGATACTCAATAAAAAGGCACTGGTCAAGGCTACGATCGACGGGCCCAACCTTCTTTTAAACATACCGGTATCATTGCAAAGAAGGGCTGAACACATCGCGTCACTGGCCAAAGAGCAGTATGAAGCCAAAGAGGTGATGTGCGCCATCATGGAGAGCACGACAGGAAGGGTCATTACCCTTGCAAGTTCCAACCGCTTTGACCCCAAGGCGATACGCAAACAGGACTACCCCTCGCTCAATGCCAACTTCATCGAGTACAGCTTTGAGCCCGGATCCGTTATCAAAACGCTTGTCTTTGCACGGCTTTTGGAACATAAAAAAATACAGCCGTTTGATATCATCAATACCCATAACGGGTCGTTCCGTCTGGGTAAAAAGCTGATCACCGACGAACACGGCTTTGACTACCTCTCTGCCGAAAATGTGATCGTTCACTCAAGCAATATCGGTATGGCCCAGATGGCACAAAAACTTGGTGCTATCGAACTCTACCAGGGTCTGTTGGACTTTGGCCTCACCCGCAAAAGCGGACTGGACCTCCCTTATGAAAAAGAGGGGTACGTCCCCTCTATCTCAAAGCTGAGCAATAATATCTATAAAGCGACGATCTCCTACGGGTACGGTTTGACAACCAATTTTATCCAGATCTTAAAGGCCTATAACTGTTTTAACAATGACGGCCTCCTAGTCACACCGCGTCTTATATCCAAGCTTTTTCAAAACGGAAAAGAGCGTAAATTTACCCAGGTTCAGCCGCAGCAGGCTGTCGATATTGTCGTTGCCAACCGTGTCAAAAAGGTGTTGATCAAGGCGGTCAAAGACGGAACGGGAGCCGCAGCACACTATGAGGGGCTGGAAATCGGCGGCAAGACGGGAACGGCACATATAGCGGAAAAAGGTCGCTATGTCCGCAAATACAACAGCTCCTTTTTCGGTTTCGCCAATGATAAAAAACATAAGTATACGATCGGGGTAACCGTCGTCGAACCCAACGAGCACTTTTACTTCGCGGCGACTTCCGCCGTACCTGTCTTTAAACGGCTTACCGATCTGCTGGTAGAATTTGACTATCTCAAGCCCGGCCAATGAGTCTGACACAGCTAAAAGATTTTATCGATACCCTCTCGCTGCTCTACAGAGAGCTGCAGCAGCATATGGGAAGCGTTTACAATACCCAGGCGACACCGCTACAGGTCGAACTGGTCAACTATATCGGTGAACATCCCGACAGTACGGTACCCCAAATTGCCAAAGCACGGCACACGAGCCGCCAAAACATCCAGGTCGTCGTCAATGAGCTTCTGACTCTCGGTATTTTGACCAAGCAGGTCAATCCAAGACATAAACGCTCCTATACCTACAGATTAAGCCGAACCGGAACGGAGCTGTTCGGGTATCAGCAGGAGGCGCTTGTAAACTTTTTGCAGCCGCTGGCAGAGCATCTTCCGCAAGCCCAGCTGAGCACCTCGACTGATCTGCTTCATACCTTTATCAGGCTTTTAAGAGAAAACCACTAGATCCAGATATTATCTATCAGGCGGGTCTTACCGACTCTGACCGCCAAAACGATAATCGTATTTTTGATCTCGATCTCTTCGATCATCTCAAAAGCGCGGTTAACCATCGTAATATACTCCACATCAAGCCCCTCGAAAAAGGTCTGCATCTTCTCTATGATCACACGGCAGTTTCGCTCGCCGTCCTGAATCATGCGTGATGCCTCTTTAAGGGATCTCGAAAGCGAGAGAGCCTCTTGACGCTCCTGGGCTGAGAGGTAGACATTACGTGAACTTAGCGCCAGGCCGTCGGCTTCTCTGACGGTCTCCATAGGAACGATCTCTACGGGTAAAAAGAGACGCTCAACCATATGCATGATCAGTGAGAGCTGCTGCGCATCCTTTTTACCGAAAAATGCTTTTTGGGGCTGAACCAGATTAAAGAGTTTGAGTACGATCTGCAGCATACCGTCAAAATGCCCGGGACGGCTGCTTCCTTCGAGTGTAAATCCGCGTACCTTGGGGGCTGTGATCGAAAGCTCATCTTTGGCATACATCGTCGAGACATCCGGCATAAAAAGGCAATCGACTCCGACACGCTCGCAAATCGCCATATCGGATGCCTCCTTGCGCGGGTAAGCATCCAGGTCTTCGCCGGGAAGAAATTGCGTGGGGTTGACAAATATAGAAACGACCAGAAGTTCCGTCTGTTTTTTCGCTGCCTCCATCAAGGAGAGATGCCCGTGGTGCAACGCTCCCATCGTAGGAACGAAACCGACGGAGCCAACAGCCTCTTTACGCCACTGCTGTAACTCTTGGATGCTCTTACATATCTTCATTTTAGCCTCGTTGTAGTACAATTGCGACATTATACAACAAAGGCCGCATTTTGGATGCTTATGAATATACGGAACTCTTAAAAAATCTTCAACTCAAAATGGACAATATCACCGGTGTCGTCAATCCTGAGACGATTCAAAAGCGTTTGGATGAGATCGCGGCGTTAGAGAACGATCCGGGTTTTTGGGACGATGCCAAAAACGCCGGTGTCATCCAAAAAGAGAAGACCCAGCTGGAGCGTAAACTGGAACGGTACAGTGAAACCGCAAATGCCCTCAGTGATGCCGCAGAACTTTATGAGATGGCGAAAGAGGAAGGGGACGAAGAGAGTATTCAGGCACTTTATGATGAGGCTGAAAACCTTGATGATATGATCAAACAGATGGAGATCGCTGTCATGCTAAGCGGTGACCATGATGCCAGTAATGCGATCATCTCGATCCATCCGGGTGCGGGAGGAACAGAGAGTCAGGACTGGGCCAGTATGCTATTTCGTATGTACAGCCGCTGGGCAGAGCGCCGCGGGTTTAAAGCGGAGATCCTGGACTACCAGGCCGGTGAGGAAGCGGGTATCAAAGATGCCTCGATGATCATTAAGGGGGAGAACGTCTATGGATACCTCAAAAGTGAAAACGGTATCCACCGCCTCGTGCGTATTTCACCCTTTGACTCCAATGCCAAACGTCACACCTCTTTTGCTTCCGTACTGGTTTCGCCTGAAGTCGATGATGACATCGATATTGTCATCGAAGAGAAAGATATCCGTGTCGATACCTACAGAGCCAGCGGTGCCGGCGGTCAGCACGTCAATAAGACCGAGTCCGCCATCCGTATCACCCATATCGAAACCGGCATCGTCGTACAGTGCCAAAATGACCGAAGCCAGCATAAAAACAAAGCGACTGCGATGAAGATGCTCAAATCACGTCTGTATGAGTTCGAACTGGAAAAACAGCAGGCAGAAAAAGATGGGATTGAAAAGAGCGAGATCGGCTGGGGACACCAGATCCGCTCCTACGTACTGGCACCGTATCAGCAGGTCAAAGATACCCGCTCCAACGTGGCCTATTCACAGGTCAACAATATCCTTGACGGGGACATCGATAAAGTAATCGAAGATGTTCTGGTCTCACTCAGCCACGCCTAAACGGGGAGGCTATAAAGAGATAACGCGGTTGCGCCCCTCTTCTTTAGCCCGGTAAAGGGCCTCGTCGCTGCGGCTTATCAGACGGTTAAAATCGTCACCATCCTGTATCTGGCTGACACCGATACTGCAGGTAACCGATCCTACTTCGTCAAATACGTTATTGTCAACCGAAGCACGCATCGACTCTGCGACACACATCGCCTGCCCTACTGTCGTAGAGGGAAGTAACAAGATAAACTCTTCGCCGCCCCACCGTGCGAATACATCACTGCTTCTGACACGCTTGGAAAGAATGGCGGCAAACTCTTTAAGCACTTCATCACCGACGGTATGTCCGAAATTATCGTTAATACGCTTAAAATGGTCAATATCGATCAGCATCAACGAGAGGGGATGTCCATATCGTTTAGTTGTGGCAAACTCCCTCTCCAGAGCATCGATGAAGTAAAAACGGTTATAGATATTGGTCAGAGTGTCATGGGTAGCCAACTCTTCATAATAAGAGCGTTCCTCTTCCAGTAACGTCACATCTGTAAAGACGAACAGATAACGCTCCTCTTTACTCTCCAGACGTTTGATCTTCAGGTTATAGGTATAATCGATATCTGAACGGACCGGACGCATTTTGAAAAAACGTTTTTCCGCGATATGCAGTATCGTATCGAGCCAGGAATTCTCAAACTGAAAGTCGGAGATAGCCTCCGATTCCGTAGCAAAGAAGGTATTAAGATCCTGATATTTTTGAAAAAACTCCTCAATCGAAGAGAGGTCCATAAACTCAAGCATGGCACTGTTTAAAAAGAGCGGCTTCTCACTGTTGGCTACGGCGATCAAGTTTTCACTACTGTCCAAAATCTCATGGGAGAGCTCTTCGGCTTCCAGACGGGATGCTGTCTCCTGATCCAGCAACTCTTGCTTCTCATTAATTTCCTGCTGCTGATGTTTGATCCGGGTGATGTCCTGGCGTGTCGAGATATAACCAATTAGTTTCCCGTTAATATCGATCAAAGGAGAGACGACGGCATGAACCCAGTAATAACTGCCATCTTTACGCCGGTTTTTGATCTCACCGGACCAGATCACACCTTTTTTGATCATCGACCACATCTCATGGAAGACTTCGCCCGACATATCGGGATGGCGTACGATGTTGTGCGGTTTGCCCAAAAGCTCTTCGCGGCTGTACCCGGCGATATCACAAAAAGCATCTGTCACCTCTGTGATAATCCCTTTAAGGTCCGTTTTGGAAGCGATAACGTAACGGTTGATCAACTCCAGGCTGTTCGTAGCCTCTGAGTTAAATCGACGCAGCTCTTCGGTCTGTTTGATCAGTGTCAGATAAAGACGGATACGGTTAATCAAAAGGTTGGTATCGATAGGCCGGACCATATAGTCAACCGCACCGACTTCAAACCCTTTCTCTTTAAACTCATCATGGGCCAGATGTGCCGTCAGAAAGATAATGGGGATTTTACGATCTTTAAACTCATTCTCAATTCTCTTGGCAACTTCAAAACCGTCCATATCCGGCATGACGATATCCAGCAAAATCAGATCGATATGCTCATTTTTAACACGTTCAAGTGCCTCTTTACCGTTTTGAGCTTCGACTGTTTTGATATCCGGGAAGTGGGTCTCCAGCATCACTTTTTCAGTCAAACGGGTCGTAGCAACATCATCAACGATTAAAATAGTGATATTGCCGTAGCTTTGCATCAAATAGATCCCCTTTTATGTGTAGAGAAATTTTACCAAAGAAATGTTGCAACTATGCTGAGAATGAGAATCCCGGCTAAATTTAAAAAGATTCCGAACGCTACCATCTCTTTGACACGTATGACTCCCGTTGACATCGCTATGGCGTTGGGCGGCGTGGCAATAGGAAGCATAAAAGCATAACTGGACGCTACAGCCGCAACGGTCATCAGCACCGACCCGTCCACTCCGGATGCGACCGAAAACGTATAAAAGATCGGCAATGCAATCGATATCAGTGCCGTATTACTGGTCACCTCAGTAAAAAACGCCACCAAGAAGGCAATTATCGCAAGCAGTAAAAACCACGGCAGTCCGCCCAGGACTTTAACCGGTTCGGCAATAGCTGCGCCCAGACCCGTTGCGGAAAATGCTGCGGCGATAGAGAAGCTGGCACCGAATAAAAAGATAATACTGTAGGGTATCTCCTTGGTATCTTCCCAGGTAAGCACTTCGATTTTCGGTGCAAAAAGCAGTACGCCTGCACCTAAAAGAAGCATCTTCTCGTTCAAGCCCAGTCCCTCATAGTAGGGACGCATCGGAGCGTTGATAAAAAGCAGGAACATCAACCCCAGCAATATAAACAACACCTTTTTTTGATCCGGGGTTAGCGGTTCTTTTGCGTAATGCGGTGGCGTCACATGCAGATCTTCCACACCTTTGGCTAAAAGCCATGGCATCAAAAGCAGCATCATACCGACAACCGGGGCCAGACGCAGCACCCACTCCATAAAAGTCACCCCGGCTAATGCATGATCCTGAAGATACTGCAGCAAGATCATATTGGGTGCTGTGCCGATAGGTGTCAGAATACCCCCTATCGTGGCACCGTAAGCTATCGCTAAGACAAAACGCAGTTTAAGACGTCTGTCCTCACTTAAAAAGAGTGCTATAGGCAGCAGCAAAATGGTTGTCGTCGTATTACTCAATATCCCCGAAAGGAGTGCCGCCGTGACAGCCAGCGCGTAGATGATACCCCGGCTGCTTTTGGGGAAAACGGATAAAACCTTATGTGCCAGTATCTCATGCAGACCTGTTTTTTGAAGGCCGATAGCCAAAATAAAACCGCCCAGAAACAAGTAGACGATCGGTTTTGAGTAGTTGGGAGCCACGCTGTTAAAATCGATAATGCCCAACGTCGGGAAAAGCAGCAGAGGAAGCAGTGATACGACACCAAGCTCCAACCCCTCATTTGACCACAATGCCACCAAAAAAGAGACGGCACCGATAAGCTTCGCCTGCTGGGGAGAAAAGTATAAAGAAGCCAGCAGAAAAAAGAGTACACCGATAGAGAGTGCGATAAGAAACTTTTTCACTCCTGCTCTTTAGCCTTACTGAAGATCGAGTAGATCACCATCACAGAGCCTAGAGCGAGTAATAACAGCAAAAGCACATCGGCATCATTACTCTCTTTGAGACGGCTGCTAAAAGCTGACATATCACTCTTTTGTGATTGGCGCTGAATCATGTTGGGATTATGATAGCTGCGCTGGAAACGCTCCTTGGATTGAACACTTTTGGACTCTGTGACCACGACAGCACGCTCAACCGACCAAAAATATAAAAGTGCCGTTACCGCGAGCATCAGGATACCTCCGAAAAAGTTGATCCGTCTTCGGTACTTTTTTATCCACGCGAACATCTATGTTACCTTTTGTGATTATTTTTTTACTGTTTGATACAATCTATGGGAAAATAAAAACACATTGTAACACAATGTTTGCTACAATCTTTTTATGGCAATATTTAAGAAAAAACGCTCAACAAACTCGATAGAACAGATCGACAAGCTCTATAAAGAGGTCTCTATGCAAATAGAGATGAACCAGGAGCTTAAACAGGATAATGAGACGCTGAAAAAAGAGCTTTTAGCCCATCAAAAAGAGTTGGCACGCTTTAAAGAGAAACTGCGCAGCAATCCGCTCTCACAACTTAAAGTGCTGCACGAAGAGCTCAGCATCATATCCGAACAGGTAGACGAGATTATCGAAAACGAGGGTGAAGATTTTGCGCTGCACATTCTGGGTACGACCCGCCAGATCTGCGTCGATGCTTTTAATCTCCTAAGCACGCTCAAAGAGCGTACCCATATAAGAGATCACGAAACTACTTAAGGCTCAATGCCACTTGGTCAACACTGTAAACGACACCGTCATGCCCCATGAAGTGTGTCGCCTTGATGCGCTCCGGTTTCATCTCTTCGACCCGGATGCTCTGTGATTTCGAAAACGAGGTCGCTACTTTAAAACTCCCGTTAGCCCCCATCTTGACATCAAAACTTTTGATAAGTGTCATCTGCTCTTTTTGCACCTCGTAGATTGCTCCCACAGCCCGTTCACCTTCGCTTTTTGACAGGGTCACCAGTGTCGTCACTCCACGTTTGGGCTGGCTGGCAAAACGCATCACCGACACCTCGCCCTCACCGTTACATGCTTTGACCAGATACTCATTTTTCACACTACCCGACTTGTACTCTTTACGGTACACGACCTCTGTGCTTTGAACGCTCTTTTTTGAAGCCGCTTCACTCTTGACCGGTTCCGGTTCTTCATCCCTTTTTTGGGGGATATCTTCAACGACATCTTTTTCCAGGTGCCGGGGGTCACTCCAGGTCTTTACCCGATAAACAATAATAAGTGCTGCAATGGCCAATACGATCAGCGTAGAAAAGTCCATAACCCTTCCTTATAAGTAAGTTTCATTATTGTATCAAAAAAAGCAACTTTTTCAAGAAGTTGACTTTAATTACTATATTTGAATACAATTACTTAATAAGTAATTAAATTACTAGGAAGAAATATGCGTCAAAAAATTGCCGAACTGAAAAAAGAGATTATCCTCGAAGTCGCTGCCAGGTTTTTTCAAGAACATGGATTTGAAGCGACGGCTGTAAGCCAGATCGCCAAGGAAGCGGAAGTTTCGATCGGTACGATCTACGGTTTTTTTGAATCCAAAGATGGTCTGTTTATGGCGGTACATGAACAGAAGATCCGGGCTGCCTTTGAATATCTCCAAGAGACCTATACCCGTGAGTCAGACCCGATAACCAAACTCAAAAGCACTCTTAACTTCTACTTTACGGAAGTAACGACTCACAAAAAATCGGTCCAGGAGCTGCTGTTGAGCATGCCTATCCAAATCGGCTGCCCGCCTATTACCAAGGTGGAAGGAGAGGACGGGGCAGACCCAAAGTTGGCGATATATGAACTGGTTGCCAAGGAGTTTGCCAAGATTCATAAAGAGACACCGCTTTGTACAACCGACTTTTTGCAGCTCTCCTTTAACTTCAGAAACCTCGCCTTTGCCTATATAGAACGCTGGGCGATGCTCGAAGATATCGTACTGATCGATAAAGTCGATGAGTGCCTGGAGATGTTTCTCAAAGGGATACGTTTATGAAAAAATTGATTTTACTGCTATCTCTGCCGCTTCTTGGCTACGCCATCACCCTCTCTGAGATTTTGGAGGGTGTGGCTAAAAACGGGCTGATACAAAGCAGCAAACTCTCGACCCAGGCCCAAAAACATGCCTATGAAGCTACCAAGTCCGCCTACTGGCCCTCCCTCAAAGCCCAAGCAGCCTACAGTTATGTAGCCGAAAGTGAACGCAGCTTTATCGATACCCAATACAGCGGCGCTCTTACAGCAAGTCTCGTACTTTTTGACGGTTTCAAAAGAGGCCATCTCATCGATGCCCAAAAACAGCGTTATGAAGCGATGAAAGCGTATAGCAAACAGACGCTGCAGGAGATCTCCCTACAGGCTGTTACACTCTTTTTCAACCTACGATCCCTTCAAAGCAGTATGGAAGCGACCCGCCAAAAGATCGAGCAGCTTAAGCGGGAGGTCCAACGTCTGGAACGACTCTTTAGCGTACGCAATGTTAGAGAGGATGAGCTGGAAGAGATGAAAGCGGCACAGGCTATGGCCGAGTACGAACTGGCCAAACAGCAGCAGGAGTCACTGACGCTTTCCTATACCCTTCAGACACTGACAGGCAAAGAGATCACACAACTTGGCCGGGCACATTTTACAGAACCCAAAGAGCCATCACAAAAGGTTTCGTTTGATATCCAGGCCAAACGTTTTGAGACCCAGGCTCTTAAACACCAGGCCGAAGTTGAGACTGCTTCGTACTGGCCGACGCTGCTGCTGCGCGACACCCTTTCAGGCACCCAGTATTATGCAAGCGAACTCTCTTTGGGCGCTACGACCTTCACGCTGCCAGAGACGACCAACAAGGTCGAACTTGTCGCTTCACTGACACTGGTCGACTTCGGCGCACAGTCACAGCAAAGACAGAAGCTTTACCTACAGCATAAAGCCAAAGCCTCCGAGCTCGCTTATAAAGAGCAGGAGATCGATCACAAGCGCAAACTGGCCCATGTGCAGCTGCAGACGGCCCGTGCCAAAATCGCCTCAGCCGAGCTGACGCTTAAAGCCTCTAAAAAATCCTACGAATTTAGAAAACGCGGCTTTAAAGCCAACCTGCTTGACAGTACCGTCTACCTGGATGCATTGACACGCTATTTTGAAGCCAAAGCCCTTTATGACCGATCCCAAAACGATTATGAGGTAGCCAAGGCCTCTTACTACTTTTATTATGCTATCAACCTCAAGGAGAAACTCCAATGAAAAACGTTCTTTTACTCTCAGTTTTAACCGCTGCATTTTCCTATGCAGATATCTATGCCACCTTTAATGTCGCGGCGCAGCAGGAAGCAGATCTGGCCTTCGCAGCGGGCGGTACGATCCAAAAGATGTATGCAGAGGTCGGTCAGCAGGTCAAAAAAGGGGCTACTTTGGCGCAGCTGGATAATGAAGAGTCCAAGGTGATGTTGCAGTTGGCTCAAAACGACCTGGAAAAGGCAGAGATTGCTGCCAAGCAGCAAAACAACTCGCTCAAACGTTACCTCAAGGTCAAAGATATCCTTGAAGATGAGCGCTATGAAAAGGTCTATTTCGGTGCGAAAAATGCCGATATCGCGGTCCAAAGAGCCAAAAACAGTGTCAAACTTCAAAAAATACAGCTTGCCAACACCTATATCAAAGCTCCCTTTGACGGCATCATCTCGGCCAAGTATGAAGAGGTGGGCAATACCGTGACCAAGATGCAGCCCAAAAAGGTTTACACTCTCATCTCCAAAGAGAAGGTCAAACTGGTTATCGAATTTGACGAACGCCACCACAACAGTGTCTCAGTGGGAGACTCCTTTGTCTATACGCCCGACGGCTCGAAGATCCAAAGAGTCGGTAAGATCTCCAAGATCTACCCGACGATCGATCCAAAAACCCGGAAAATGAAAGCCGAAGTTGCGGCCCTGGGATTGATCCCTGGGCTCTTTGGCGAGGGTTATATTAAGGAGCACTGATGTACAAGTTTGCCATTCACCGCCCCATTACCACGGCAATGATCTTTATCTCCCTGATCGTTTTCGGGATGATGAGTTTTAAAAAGATGCCGGTCTCGCTTTTTCCCAATATCGACCTTCCGATGGTGACGATCACGACGACCAGTTTCGGGGCCAATCCCGAAGCGATCGAAAGCAAGGTTACCGATAAGATCGAAGAGGCCGTAGCCACGATCGACGGTCTGGAAAAGATCATGTCGACCAGCAGCGAAAACATCTCCGTTGTGCGTCTGCAGTTTGACCTGGGCAAAGATATCAATGAAGCCACGAACGACGTGCGAGACAAGGTATCCAAGATCGCTTTCGGCAGAGAGATCGACAAGCCGCTTGTCAGCAAACTCGATGTCGGCGGCGCTTCCATCATCGGTCTCTTTGTCGCTTCCAACGAGAATAATCCCAACACCCTAATGCAGACGGTAGACGATATCATCAAACCTACATTCGAACGTCTGCCGGGGGTCGGCGCGATTAAAGTCGTCGGTTACAGAGAGCGTCAGATACGCATCTACCCCGACGCTTTTTTACTCAACAAATACCATATCTCTATCACCCAGCTGCAGCAGCTTATCGCCAGCCAAAACATCAAACAAAGCGGCGGGAAACTGGTCAGCAAAACCGAGGAGATCGTCGTCACGATCAAAGGGGACGCTTCGACCGTGGCGGAGCTTGAAAACATGAAGCTAGCTCAGGGGATCCGTCTTAAAGATGTCGCCAAAGTGGTTGATGATCTGGAAGATATCAAAGATGCCAGCTCCCTTAACGGGATCCCCGGTGTTATCCTTGAAGTCCAAAAGATCAGCGGCGAGAATACTGTTGATATCATCAAGGCGGTCAAAGCACAGCTTCCGGCTCTGCTAAAACGTCTGGGAGACAACTATACGATCGAGACGATCAATGACACTTCCCAGTTTATTATCGCTTCCATCGACAACGTCAAGTTTGACCTGGTCTACGGTTCGATTCTGGCTATTATCATCGTCTTTTTATTCTTGCGTAATGTCACGGCGACTCTAGTTTCGGCTGTGGCGATACCGACTTCGATCATCGGTACCTTTGCCGTCATGGATTGGCTGGGCTTTGAGCTCAATAAGATGACCCTGATCGGTCTCACCCTGGCTATCGGTATCTTTATCGATGATGCGATCGTTGTCATAGAAAACATCTATAAAAAGCTTGAAAAGGGTCTGGACAGTTTTCAAGCCGCCTTCGAAGGTGTCAAAGAGATCGCCTTCTCTATCCTGGCCATCTCCGCGATGCTTTTGGCCGTATTCGTTCCGGTCGCCTTTATGGGCGGTATCGTAGGGCAGTTTTTCTACTCCTTCGCGATGACCGTCGCATCCGGTGTTATGATCTCCTACTTCGTAGCCATTTTACTGATACCGACATTGGGAGCGCGTCTTTTAAAAGCAGGGGAGAGCCGTTTTTACCATATGACGGAGCCCTACTTTGCGGCCCTCGACCGCTTTTATGTGAAGGTCGTACGCTTCAGTGTCACCCACCGTATCAAAACGATTCTGATCGCATTCAGTATCCTTGTTTTCAGCGGCTCCCTGGCCTCTAAGATCGGAAAAGATTTTGTACCCGTGGAAGACCGCAACGCTTTTCAGGTGACGATCAAAGCCCCTGTAGGAACCAGCATCGAGCAGATGAAGCTTAATACCAAACCGTTAGAAGATACGCTTCGCAAGCACCCTTTTGTCAAATATATCAGTAATTCCATCGCTTACAACTCGGCCCAGGAGAGTCACAAGGCCCAGATCTATGTGCAGCTTGTGGATATTAAAGATCGCGACCGGACCGAAGTCGAACTCATAGCTTACTTCAGAAAGGCCTTCGGTTCGGTCAAGACGATGGAAGTCAATGTCTCACCCATTCCTACGATCAAGGGTGCCGGCGCCGATATGCCGTTTCAGATGATTTTGGCCGGAGACGATCTGAATGCACTTGAGAAGGCCTCCAAAAAAGTGATGATGATGCTTGCTGAAAACGAGGGGATCGTCGATATAACCTCCAACTTCGAAGGGGGCAAACCGCAGTACGATATCATCATCAACCGCAACAGTGCCGTACAGTACGGTGTCAGCGTCAAAGATATCTCAACAGCCATTAATGCAGCCCTTTCCAGTGACCGCGCTATTGCCAAATTCTCCGAAGGAGGTAAAGAGTACGATATTACGCTTCGCTTTTCCAACGAGAACCGTCTTGATATCACATCCCTTAAGCGCATCCAGATCCCGTCACAACGGGGCGAACCGATCTTTTTAGAGGGTCTGATCGATTTTGAAAAGAGTTTCGGTCCCGTATCGATCAACCGCTACAACCGACAGCGGCAGATCACCATCATGGCCAACCTAACCGGTATCGCCCTGGGTGCTGCAGTAGCACATAATGAGGCCCATATTCAGGAGTTTATCGACGATTCGATCTCCTACCGCTATATCGGTAAAGCCGAAGAGATGAAAAAATCCAATGCCGCATTCGGTATGGCTTTCGGTCTCACCTTTTTACTGATGTTCTTGATCCTTGCGGCACTCTATGAGTCCGTTATCCAGCCGGTCATCATCATGGTCGCCCTGCCCCTATCCTTTGTCGGGGTATTCTTGGCCCTCTTTTTATCGGGACAGCCGTTCGGCCTTTTTACGATGATCGGTATCATGCTGCTTTTAGGGATGGTCGGTAAAAATGCCGTACTTTTAGTCGACTTTGCCAACCAGGAGCTCAGACGTGGTCTGGATACGACCCAGGCACTGGTCGAAGCGGGAGAGAAGCGTCTGCGCCCGATTTTGATGACGACATTTGCCATGGTCTTTGCGATGATGCCGCTGGCAATGGGCAATGCTGCCGGTCATGAGAGTAATGCCCCCATGGCCACGGCTATCATCGGGGGACTCGTCAGCTCCATGCTGCTCACCCTTTTAGTGGTACCCGCTATTTATAAACTTCTTGCTCCGGTCGATCTATTCCTACGCAAGTTTTATGACCAAGATTTTACAAGGTAGGAGCATAGTATGGGGTACAAAAGATCACTGCTGCTTTTTTTGTGCCTGATCCCAAGCCTGTATGCCATAGGTCCGATGAAGGAGCCTGCCGGACTGAGCGGTTCGGTGACCCTGGGAGAACGCTATGTCTACCTGCAAAGCAGTCTCAATGCCGGTCACGAGACCATACAGATCCCCCAGGAAACCATTACCGCAAATGACTCTGCAGCTGCTGATGAGGGTGGTGCTTTTCTTTATGATTTCAAGTTTGTCTACACTTTTGACTCTTTAGATCAACAACTGCTTTTTGAGACCCTCCCCCTTGACCCCCTCTCACTGCATACGATGCAGGCACTCTGGTTTAAACAGGAGCATGAGGATCTGGGTATTTTTGCCATAGGAGCTCTTTACAGTTTCGGTACACCGCTTACCTATAAAGACCCCTATTTGCTGAATCAAACCCGTGAGGTGACCCAGGAGCTATCCTCAGGCGTAGCTTTAAAATGGGAAAATATCTTTAACAGCTATGCCGAGATCGAACTGCGCCACCGAAAGATCACGATCGGTAATGAACAAAGCGGATCCGATCTCACCGCGTTCAATACCCCTATTGTCACACCCGACACCCTCGATAGAAGCCTGCTCAATCGTGAAGGATCGGTAAACTCTGTCAGGATCGCACCCGTTATCCCTCTCTTTGATACCTTTTTTTTACGACCTACCTACCAAAAAAGCTCTTATGCCCTTAAAGGTGACGCTTTTGTCCATGGAGAGAAACAGCTGGAAGTGGAAGTGATCTATCTAAACGAACCGTGGATTGCAACGGCTACCTGGGGAGAGATCCGAAAAGATTATGAAAACAGCAATCCCCTCTTTTCAACGGTGCAAGAGTCTGATACACGCTATGCCCGTATCCAACTGCTTTATGAGGAGATCGCTCGCAAACCTGATATCGATCTTTTCTTTATGGGCGGCTGGCTAAAGAGGGACTCAAACATCAACTTTTATGACGAAAAGATCGTCACCGTCGCTGCAGGACTTATTGTAAAATTTTAGTAGGCAATGGATGTTGCCCCAAAAGAGCCCTGGGCCGTTACCCCTAACCCAGCATCATCGGCATTGATCGTAAAGGTACCGGCTACACCGTTAACGCCCGGTATCGGTGATGTAGAAGCCGGTCCGTAAAAACTGCCGTCTACCGATCCGCCCAGAATCGTCAAAGCCGTATCCCCCTGCGTGACATTGGTC